>CALBTC010000309.1 GCA_937967805.1 uncultured Anaerolineaceae bacterium | reverse complement strand
CGCCCCGCCTGGCGCATCAGCCAGATGGGGGTGTGGTCCACCGGCTCACGGCGGCAGGCGCGAAGAAAGTTTGAATTTTGTAGGGGATTTGTCATGTGTGTCCTTTCTAATTGTGAATTGTGAATAATTAATTGTGAATTGTGAACTGAGCCGTCATTAACAATTCAAAATTCACAATTCGCTATTCACAATTTTCGTAGCCAAGAGGCGGCGGCAAGGGCGTGATAAGTAATAATCAGATCGGCGCCGGCGCGCTTGATGCCGGTTAGCGTTTCCAGCACGGTGCGCTCTTCGTCCAGCCAGCCGTTGGCGGCGGCCGCCTTAAGCATGGCGTACTCGCCGCTGACGTTGTAGGCGGCCAGCGGCAGTTCGGGAAACGTGTCGCGCAGTTGGCGCACGATATCTAGATAAGGCAAAGCGGGCTTCACCATGAGGAAGTCGGCCCCTTCATCCACGTCCAGGGCGGCTTCACGCAGCGCTTCACGGCCGTTTGCCGGGTCCATCTGGTGCGTTTTGCGGTCGCCAAATTTGGGTGCACCATCTGCCGCGTCACGAAATGGACCATAAAAGGCGGAAGCATACTTCACGGCGTAAGACATAATGGGCAACCGGCTGTAGCCGGCCACATCCAGCCCGGCGCGGATGGCGGCAACCATGCCATCCATCATGCCGCTGGGGGCCACGATGTCGGCTCCGGCTTCGGCATGGGAGACAGCCACGTCTACCAAAATGGGCAGCGTTTCGTCGTTGAGCACCTGTCCGTGGTCATCCAGCAAGCCGCAGTGACCGTGGTCGGTGTATTCGCACAGGCACACGTCGGTAACAACAACCAGCTCGGGGAGTTCCTGCTTGATGGCCCGAATCGCCTGCTGCACGATGCCGTCCGGATCGAAGTTTTCCTCGCCAATAGGGTCTTTGTGGGCCGGCAGGCCAAAAAGGAGCACGGCAGGGATGTTGTGTGCGGCCGTTTTCTCCGCTTCGCGCACCGCCTCATCCACCGAAAGCTGGGCGATGCCCGGCATAGAGGCAATGGGATTGCGCACGTTTTTGCCATGCGTAACAAAAATGGGGTAGATAAAATCGGCCGGATTCAGCTCCGTTTCGCGCACCATGCGCCGCAGTCCGGCAGTAGCTCGCAGGCGGCGCGGCCGTACGGGCAGATCAATAGTGTTGGTTTGGGTAAAAACGCGTTCAACCATCTTCAGTTTACCTCTGTTCAACGAGCCGGGCAGCGGTAAGCTGCTGCACCATGCCGTCAATTGTGTATTCGTCGGGTATCAGCGTGTCGGTCAGACCTGCTGCGGTGGCGGCTTCGGCAGTGACGGGGCCAATGCAGACGACAAGCGCTCGCTGTAACATTGCTTCCAATGGGACTGCAAGCCTGTCGCGATGATTGGCCATGATTTTGAAGAAGTTGCGTACGCTGGAGGGGCTGGTGAAGGTGATAGCGGCAAAACCTTTGTTTAGTTCAGTCCAGGCGTCGGTGGTGGGAACGGCCGTAACCGTGTCATACAGCGCAACTTCCGTTAAATTTGCCCCCTGCTCCTGAAGCAAATCGGCAATTTCAGGACGGCCGATTTTAGCCCGCGGCAGCAGCACCTTCTTCCCGGTCAAATCGCCCAGCCCCAGGACCAATTCCGTGCCGACAAACTCATCGGGCATGTAGTCGATGGCAATGCCACGCTCGGCCAATCGCCGGGCCGTCGCTGATCCTACAGCCGCTACCCGAGATAGATTCTCCAGCGCCAAATTTAGCCCATCCATCCGGCGCAAAAAAAAGTCAACGGCATTGCCACTGGTAAAAATGACCCAGTCGAAGCTGGGCAAAACAATCAGGGCCTCATCCAACGGTCCCCAGGGCAGCGGCTCCAGCTGGATGGCCGGGAATTCCACCGGGGTGAAACCGGCCGCGCGCAGCTTTTGGCTAAAGGCGGCGGCCTGGTTGGCCGTGCGCGTGACCAGTACGCGGGGCGGCTCAGACATAGGCCAAAATCTCCGCTGCGCCTTCGGCAATGGCTTCTTCAGCCAACGCCCGCCCCAATGCTTGGGGCTCCTCGCCGCTGTTGTGGACGCGCACCATTGTCATGCCATTCACGGCACCCACATAACCGATGAGGTGAAGACGGCCGTCCTGCCAAACACCATACGCCGCCACCGGTGTGGCACAACCGCCACCCAGGGCGTGCAAAAATGCGCGCTCAGCGGTAACGGCCGCAGCCACTTCCTGCTGGTGGATGGCCGCCAGCAGGCGCAGCGTCTCCTCGTCGTCGGCGCGGCACTGGACGGCCAGCGCGCCTTGCCCCGGCGCAGGCAGCATCGTTTCCAGCGAAAGCCACTCGGCCACGTGCTGCTCAAGCCCTAGGCGCGTCACACCGGCTGCGGCCAAAACGGTGGCATCGTATTGGCCATCGTGGACTTTGCGAATGCGGGTTTCAACATTGCCACGAATGGAGCGCACCTCCAAATCCGGGCGCCGGCGGCGCAGTTGGGATTGGCGGCGCAGGCTGCTGGTGCCGACGATAGCTCCTTTGGGCAATGTTTCCAGGGTACGGCCGTATTCAGTAATCAACACATCGCGCACGTCGGCGCGGCCCACTATTGCGCCCAGCGTCAGGCCGGGACTGTCATCTACAGGTAAATCTTTGAGGGAATGGACGGCGAGGTGAATACGGCCGTCCAGCAGTGCCTGCTCCAATTCCTGGGTGAATAACCCTTTGCCTCCGATTTGCGGCAGCGGTTTGTCCAACGTTTTGTCTCCCTGGGTAACAAACGATTCGGTGCGACAGGTCACATTTGGCCAGGCTTGCGCCAGCAGTTCCATGATGTGCCGGGTTTGCCACAGGGCTAAATTTGAAGTTCGGGTGCCAATGATGCGTTCAATCATAATTTTTGGGGAGGGGGCCTTCTTGGGAGAAGGTGGTATCGTGAAGACCAAATAAATCGCGCACGGTGCTGGCGTAAACGGCCGCCTTATCTTCTACGGCCCTATCGCGCAGGCGCAGGGTGGGTTCGTGCAGCAGCTTGTTGACCAGCGACCGCGAGAAATGTTGCAGGTGAGCCAGCGTAGCCGGGTCTACCTCGCCCAGATTGCGCAGGGTGCGGTCCAGCTCCCGCTGGCGAATAGCTTCCGCCTTGTGACGCAAATCGACGATAACTGGACGGACAGACAAGCCGCGCAAGGCCGCAGTTAATGCTTCAAGTTCACCTTCAATGATGGTTTCAATAGCCGGAATTTCTCGCTGGCGGGCGGCGAACGCCTCGTCCAAACTTTGCTTCAATTCGTCGGCGTCAAACAGGTGCACGTTGGCGATCTGGCGTACGGCCGGATCGATGTCGCGGGGTAAGGCAATGTCGATGAGGATTAACGGCCGTTCCGGGCGCTGCGCCATAACAGTTTCGATGAGTTGGCGAGTGATGAGCGGCGACTGAGCAGATGTGGCGCTGATGACGACGTCGGTTTGGGAAACGGCCGTTTCCAGTTCGTCCAGTCCGTAAACCGGCAGCCCGTCCTCAGCCGCAAGCGCTTCAGCCCGTGCCCGGCTGCGATTGGCCAACGCAACATTTGTGGCCCCACGGTCCCGCAGCACCTTCAGCGCCAGGTGCCCCATCTCGCCCGCCCCGATGATCAAATGCTGCCGCTGGGACAAATCGCCCAAAATGGTCTGGGCTTGAGCCACGGCCATTGAACTAGTGCTGACGGGGTTCTGGCTGATAGCCGTTTCACTGCGGGCTCGCTTGCCACAGCGGATGGCGGTGCGGAACAGCTCCGTCAGGGCGGGACCGATTGTTTTGGCATCGGTGGCGGCCATAAACGCATCCGTCACCTGTCCCAAAATTTGCGGCTCGCCCAGCACCTGCGAATCCAGGCCGGCCGCCACCCGGCACAAATGGTCGGCGGCATCCAGCCCGGTGTGCAGGTAAAGATGCTCGTCGAAGCCGGCTTTGTCCACGCCTTTCATCAATGCCAGTAAATCGGCCAGCAGCGTGCGGGCGTCCAGGCCAGGGCAGTTGACGCGGGCAATGAGTTCAGTGCGGTTACAAGTGGAAAGGATTGCCAGCTCCTGGATGGCGGCAAAACGGTTATCGGCCGTTTGCCAGTCTGGCGGCAAGCTGTCTAAAGAACAGCTTAACTGCTCACGCAGGGCGATGGGAGCCGTTCGATAGCTAAGACCGAGCAAAATAAGTCGCGCTGATGACATCTGTCGTTCCATAAATTCGAACTCAATTGATAATATGGCTTATCGAATTTTGGACACAGATGAACACAGATTTACACTGATTTTTTTAGCCCTTATCTGCGTTTATCTGTGAAAATCTGTGTCCCATTCTTTATAAAATCCTAAAACGTATCTTAGACAGATTGGGAAAAGACGCGGGTGTCCGGTTTGTTGCGACGCAGGCGCATGTCCAGGGCCATGGCAGCGTTGCGCAGGAACGGCCGTCCTCGTTCCGTCATCGCCATCTGCGTGCCTTCAATCGTGACCAATCCATCATTGAGCAGTTCGGATAAGTAATGGCGCACGTCTTCGGCCTGGGTTACATCCGTCAACTGTACCTTTTGCTGCGTCATGAACTGGAGAATTTGCTCGCGGTGGTGCTGGTCTTCTTCATCCAGCAGATGGCCACGCAGCGTGGGAATTTCACCGGCCAGGGCCCGCTTCTTGTATTCGTTGATATGTTTTTCATTTTGGTGGAAGCAGGTGGGCGCTTCAGAAATGGAGCTGACGCCCAGCCCCAGCAAAATATCGGTGCGCATGTCGGTGTAGCCCATAAAGTTGCGGTGTAGTTCGCCTTGCTCGTACGCCTGGTACAAATTGTCATCGGGCAGCGCAAAATGATCTAATCCCAGCTCTTTGTAACCCGCTTCTAAAAATATTTCGCGGGCGATTTCGTACAGGGCACGTTTGTCGGCCCCTTTGGGCAGATCATCTTCAGTGAAGAGACGGTGCGCCTTTTTAATCCAGGGCACAAAGGCGAAGCTGTAGAGGGCAATGCGGTCGGGCAGGAGTTTGACGGTGGTTTCGGCCGTTTTGCGAAACGATTCCAGCGTTTGTGCCGGCAGGCCATAAATCAAATCGTAATTGACGGATTCGAAGCCAACTTCGCGTGACAGCAGCGTGAGGTCGCGGGTCATTTCGTACGGCTGGATGCGATTAATGAGATGCTGCACCTCGGGGTTAAAATCCTGCACGCCCATGCTGATGCGCTGAAAACCCAACTCGCGCAGCGCTTCCAGATGCTCCCGATTGGTGACGCGCGGGCCAACTTCAATAGAGCCTTCAAACTTCGCCGGGTCGATGTTGACAACGTCCATGATGGGGCGCAATAGCCGCTTGAGATTCTCGCCGCTGAAAAAGGTGGGCGTGCCGCCGCCCAAATGAATCTGGCGAATGGGCGCCGATTTGAATTCAGGCACCTGAGCCAGATACGTTTCCCACTCTTTGTGGATCGCTTTGGTGTAGCTGCGTTCGTTGTCATGGTTTTGAGTGATGAAGGTGTTGCAGCCGCAAAAGGTGCAGAGCGCTTCGCAAAAAGGAATGTGGATGTAAAGTGACCAGGCAGTTTGTGGATTGTCGACGAAGGTTTGCTTTAAGGCAGCTATCCACTGTTCACTAGTGGGATTATCTGACCAGTAGGGGACGGTGGGATAGCTGGTGTAGCGCGGTGCGGGCACATCATATTTGGCCAACAGATCAGCGCGGGTTTGTTCTTTGAGCATAGGTGTTCCTTATTGAGACCTGACAGGTTTGTCCGAATTTCGAGTACGCTTTCTGGAGAAAACCTGTCAGATCTGTGCGAATTCTAGGAAACGGCCGTTTCCTGCATATATCCGTTTGTATGGGCATTAAACGCCTGGGCGCTGGCCTGCAATGCTTCGCCCTGCGGCGGTTCCCAGCCCTGCAAATGCCGCCGGGCCAAATCCGTCATCAGCCTCATTTGGGCCTCGCTGTCGTTGAGGCAGGGAATGTATTGGTATTGCTTGCCACCCGCCTCCAGAAAAATTTCCCGGTTTTGTTCAGCCATTTCTTCCAGCGTTTCCAGGCAGTCCACGGCAAAGCCGGGGCAGATGGTATCAACGCTTTCCAGACCCTCGTGGGCCCACTGCTCCAGCGTTTTGTCTGTGTAGGGCTGGAGCCATTCTTCAGGACCAAAGCGAGATTGGAAGCAAACCTGATAGTCGTCCTGGTGCAAGCCCAACGTTTCGGAAACGAGCCGGGCCGTTTTCTGGCAAAAGCAGTAGTAAGGATCGCCCTTCTCGAAGTAGTTTTGGGGAATGCCGTGGAAGGAGTAGAGCAGTTTGTTGGAACGGCCGTTTCCCTCCCAAAACTTGCGAATGCTGTCGGCCAATGCCTGGATGTAGAGCGGATTGTCATGATAATCATTAATGGTGCGCAGTTCGGGCATCCAGCGGTAGCGGCGTAGTTCGTCAAACACAATGTCGTAGATGGTGGCGGTGGTGGTGGCCGAGTATTGGGGGAAAAGCGGCAGGATTAAGATGCGCTGCACGTTCTCTTTGCGGAACTCGGCCAATCTTTCTTTTATGGAAGGACGGCCGTAACGCATGGCCAACTTTACCCGCAAATTGTCGCCCCACTCCGCCTGCAAATTGGCTTGCAGCTTGTCAGCAATGCTTTGCGAATAAACCAGAAGCGGAGAGCCTTCTTCGGTCCAGATGGAAGCGTACAGCTTGGCAGATTTTTTAGGGCGGACGTTGAGAACAATTCCGTTGAGAATGGGTTTCCACAGCCAGGCGGGCCATTCGATTACGCGGGGATCGCCAAGGAATTGTTTGAGATACGGCCGTAACCCCTTCGCGGTTGGTTCTTCCGGCGTGCCCAAATTGACTAACAAAATGCCGGTTCTCTGTGGTTCACCGTGGGCATACGCCGATTGTCCAATGTATTTCGTCATGCAGTTCCTCTTCTATTTTTTCTTCCAGATGGCCCAAATGCAATGCGAGTCAAGGTGATTACCAGGGCTTAGAAAACTTTGCATAAACCTGAACAATCGTAAAGAAATCTATGCAAATCTATGCATTACGCGGCTATTTTACTGATTTGCGGAAGGGGCGTCAACCGAATTCAGAAACAAAGGAGGAATGTCATAAATTGCTCATGATAGTCGGCAGGTTTATTCCGAAGAGAGCACCCTATGCAAATAAGGATTGATAAAACACGGCCGTTTCCTCAGCAATCTTCTCCCAACTAAACTGTCCAGCTAACCGGGCCGCCCCTTGCCCTAACTTTTCACGCAGTTCCGCGTCGTTGCTGAGGGTTTGCACGGCCGTCACCAAAGCTCCCACATCTCCTACCGGCACCAGGCAACAATTTTCGCCGGCGATGAGCTGCGGCGTGATTGCTGTTGGTGTGGTGGTGATAAGCGGACGGCCGTGGGCCAGCGCGGCCATGAGCGTGCCGCGCCGCAGCGAGGCTCCGTCGCGGTAAGGCATCACCAACATGTCGGCGGCCCGCAAATGGGCCGATACGCGGGCATCGCTCAGGAAGCCGGTCCAGTGGACACGCTCGGCCAACCCCTGCGCCACAATTTGCGCCCGCAAGCCGTCCAGAAATGCCTGGTTGTTGGCGCTATCACTGGCTCCGGTTTGCCCACCAATGAAGACGAGATGGAAACGGCCGTCCAACTGCGCCAATGCCTCAATCAGCGTATCTGCCCCCTTGCTCTCGTTCAAAAAGCCAAAATATCCCAACAGCACATCATGAGAATCTAACCCCAGGCTCTGCCGAATTTCGGCAATTTCAATGTGATTCGTCGGATGAACGGTAATGTTGCTCCCAATTGCAATCTGGGCAATATGATTCCATCTCTGCGCCTCTGCGCCTTTGCGTTGAAAAATATCCACCAGAACCTGGTAATCGGCGGGATTGGTGGCGATGACGCCATCGGCGGAGCGGGCCAGGAAGCTGACGGCCGCTTGCCGCAGCCGCCCTGCTTTGGGAAACAGGTAAGGCACCCGAAGATCGTGGAAGGTGACGGCCGTTTTCACCACATTCTTCAGCCGCCAGGGCAGGAAATTGATCGCCGCGCTGTTCATGTTGAAGGCCGCCGGCTGGTATTGAATGTTCACCACATCAAGCTCATAGCGCAGCACAATGTCGGTGATGACGGCCAGCGACGGCCAGCGCCAGCGATTAATGCGTGGATGCAGTTGGGCAAAACCGAGGTCAATTGGCTCCCCAACCGAGGAAAGAGCGCGCGGCGCATCGGGCGGTCGGCTCTCACGGCTGGTGATGATGTGGATAGTGTAACCCATCCGGTGCAGGACTTTGGCTAATTCGGCCGTAAATGCCCCCACGCCCCCCTCCATTGGCGGAAATTCCCCCGTAACCAGTCCAATTTTTAGCCCCATAATATTAGGAGACCCAAAGGGTTTTGACCAATAAAGGCTGTAGTCAGACAAATGGCAAACCCTTGGGGTCTGAATAGCTAGAACAGTTCGTAATGCTCGATGGGATGGCCACGCCAGCGCAGCAGGGAAAGGGCGTAGGTACGGCGCAAAGCATTGAAATTGGCTTTCTTATACAGTTCACTTTTTTCTTTCGTCTCGGGCCATTTGCCGTCCACTACCTTCATCAACTCCTGGTCACTTAAGGCATTAAGGCTGAGCAGCTCATCATGAAAAGCCTCCGGCACTTTGCTGAGTGATGGCGGCAGTCCGCTTTTGAGGCACTGCATCGCCACCTCTTCAATGGGCCACTTGCAGGCGTCGGCAATATCCTTCAGCAGGCTATAATCCGTCGTTGATAATTCCAATGTAATCTTTTTTTTCATCCAGTCACCTCAAGAAATTTTTATCAATAACCAGCCGGTCGTAGCCCGGAGCGCAAAACCATCCAGTACGCATTGACCCGCTGCCAGCGCAACGGCCGTTTATGCCCCGCCGCTCCCTTAATGGCCTCCAAAATTAACTGCCAACTGTAACTCTTCAACAAAAATAGTCGCAAAATGCCTGCGGCCAAACGGCCGTGATATTTACGAAAGTAGCGCAGCTTAGCCCGATTAAAATTAATGTGCCGCTGGGTCACGGCCTGTTCACTGCTCTTGCCGGACAGGTGCGTCACCTGTGCCCGCGGATAGTATACCACTTGCCAGCCCGCTTCGTGAATCCTACGACAGTAATCTAATTCCTCGGAATACATGAAATATTTTTCATCCAAACCGCCAACTTGGCCCACCACTTCCTGCCGGGTCATCAGGCACGCTCCCATCACCCATTCGACGACGGCCGTTTCATCATCGGCCACATCCCGCGCATAATAATGATCCAGCACCGACTGCGGTGCGTACGGCTGTAACCAGGTGCTCTCAAAAAAGGCGGTGCGCAGCGTGGGGAAGCGTCGGCGCGAGGATTGCACTGTGCCATCTTCATTAAGCAGCTGCGGCCCGACTACACCTACTTGCGAATTCTCCTCCAAATAAGACACCATTTTGGCCAGGGCGCCATCATGCACAATGGTATCGGGATTGAGCAAGAGGATATAACGGCCGTTGGCCCGCGCCAGCCCCAAATTATTGCCACCGGGAAAGCCCACATTCTCTTCACAGGCCACCAGCTCAACCTGTGAAAAATGCTCGGCAACCATCTCCGGGCTGCCATCCGTTGAGGCGCTGTCCACCACAATGATTTGCAGCGCCAATTTAGTCTCTACCAAAACCGAACGCAGGCAGTTTTGCAACAGCTCACGCACGTTCCAACTGACGATGATGATGGAGAGGTCGGGTTTTAACATTTGGTAATCCGTAATCGGTTAACGGTGATCGGATAACCGTACGCAAAGCGGTCGCGAAACGACATTACGGTTCACCGTACGCGAAGCGGTCGCTTGACGACATTACCGAAAACAATCTTTTGGCATTGGCCGAGGTTTGTTGGGCGAAAACGGCCGTCTCTACCCCGCGCTCTTCGGCCAAACGTTCAGCCACGTAAGCGACGTAGGCCGGTTCGTTGCGTTTGCCCCGGTAAGGATGCGGCGTCAAAAACGGCGCGTCGGTTTCTGCCAGGATGCGATCATCGGGCACTTTTTTGGCAATGTCGCGCAGGTCGTCGGCTTTTTTAAAGGTGACAGGTCCGGTAAAGCCTAAGTAATAACCGAGATTGAGAGCGGAAACGGCCGTTGCCCAATCCCCAGAAAACGAGTGCAAAACACCCGGAGTATAACGCACCGCCGGCGACGATTCGGACCACATTTGAATCACATCGGCGCTGGATTCACGATTGTGGATGATCACCGGCAAGTTTAGTTCGGCTGCCAGTTCCAACTGCAATTTCAGCGCCCGGTGCTGCACGGCTTTGGGCGACCTGTCCCAATAATAATCCAGGCCAATCTCGCCGATGGCCACCACTTTGGAATGTTGCGCCAGATCGCGCAGCACGCCAATCCAACTATCCTGCCAGCCTGCCGAGGAGTTGGGATGAATCCCCACGGCGGCAAAAACGGCTTCATACTTCTCTGCCAGGGCCAAAACGGCGCGACAGTTGTCCAGGTCAAGCGCAGGCACCACAATTTGCGTCACGCCGGCGTCGGCAGCGCGCTGCACAACCGCGTCGCGATCCTCGTCAAATCGATCAAAATCCAGGTGACAATGAGTGTCGATGAGCAAACTATTGGCCCCAATTTTCCGGCAGGCGTACGGCCGTTACTTCACCACGCACACACACTTCACCTTCAACCAGCAGGTCGATGTCTATGATCACCTTGCGCGGCTTCATCTCGCGCACGGTGCCGCGCAGCTCCAGCTCTGGCCCCAGCGGTGTGGGGCGCAAGTAATCAACTTTGAGCGACCCGGTGACAAAGCGGATGGGTGGATCGGAATCAATTTCTCGGTTTTCGGCGCGGGCGGTGGCAGCAGCGGCCGTTCCCGTGCCGTGGCAATCAATTAGCGAAGCCAGCAGGCCACCATACACGTAACCGGGAATGGCCATATGCTCTGGCCGCGGCACAAAGCGGGCCACCGACTGCTCGCCGTCCCAGTAGCTTTTTATTTGCAGACCTTTTTCGTTTAAACGGCCGCAGCCATAACAATAGCTGGAATCGTCCGGGTAATAATCCTGAAACGCTTTCATCACACCTCAATTAAATAAAAGCAAATCACGAATATAACGAATGGACGAATGACACGAATCTTTTCCTATTTTATTCGTGCTATTCGTAAAATTCGTTCCATTCGTGGTAAAAAACTTAACGCAAGCCTGCCAGCTTCATGCCGTCGTCCAGGATAGCCTGAACCTTGCCTTCATGCGTCGTTTCGCAGTAAACGCGGATGACCGGTTCTGTGCCACTAAAGCGGACCAACAGCCAGCCGCCGTCCTCCATCACAAACTGGTGGCCATCAATCGTGACAATTTCGGTCACTTTCAGGCCGCCAATTGTTTCGGGCCGGGCATTCGCCACATTTTCCTGAATCTCCGCTTTGCGTTCCGCGTCAAAATACGTGTCGATTCGATTGTAAAAATGTGCACCAACTTTATCGAACAAATCTGCCAACAGTTCTGATGGCTTTTTGCCCGTTTTCATCATCATGTCCAGCATAAACAGACCGGCCAAAATGCCGTCACGTTCCGGCACGTGCCCCTGGAAAGCGTAGCCCCCGCTCTCCTCACCACCAATCAGGGCATCTACCTCTACCATCTTGGGCGCAATGTATTTAAAGCCGACGCCGGTTTCGTGTACCGGCACGTCGTACAGCTTGCCCAGCTTGTTCAGCATCTTGGTGGTGGATACGGTTTTTACGATGGGGCCGCGCTCACCGCGCACCTCCAGCAGATAGTAGCCCATCAGCCCGTACACCCGCAGTTGGTCCATAAAGTTGCCGTTTTCATCGCCGAAGCCTACCCGGTCGGCATCGCCATCGTTGATGATGACCACGTCGGCTCCGGCCTCTTTGGTGAAACTCAGACCATGATCGACGTTGGGCGGAATCGGTTCGGGACGGGTCATGTGCGGATAAAGCGGGTTACGCTCGTTATGGACTTCTTTGACGGTCGTTTTACCGCCCGCCAGCAGCCGGGGGAACCAGCCTGCGCCGTTGCCCCACATGCAGTCTACCAACAGGGTAAAGCCGGCCTCTTTGATGGCCTCAATATCGACCAGCCGGTGCAGTTGGGCAATGTACGCTGGAGCAGCGTCAAACATCTCAACCAGGCCCTCTTTTTTGGCATCTTCGAGTTTGGTGGTTTTTACGGCCGTAATTTCCGGAATCGCTGCCTCAATCTTCTGCAAATCATCCGGGGGAATTGCCCCACCGTTCACGTCGCGCACCTTAAAGCCGCAGTCCCACGGCGGATTATGGCTGGCGGTGATGTTAATCGCCCCACCCGCCTGCTTGTCCACCACTGCATAGGAGATGGTCGGCGTTGGCGTGGCCGTCTCCGTCAGCCAGACGTGGATACGGTTGGCGGCCATCACCTCGGCAGCGGCCGCGGCAAAAAATTCCGCCTGAAAGCGCTTGTCGTACCCGATGACGACACCCTTTTCCGCCAATCCTTGCGCTTTCATAAAGTTGGCAAAACCCTGCGTGCAGCGGCGCACGTTATCAAATGTGTAATCTTCGGCAATACGGCCGCGCCAGCCGTCGGTGCCAAATTTAATCGTTGTCATTTTCCTCTCCTGAGTCTAAATCGATTAAACCTCCCGCAGGTTCCTTTCACAAACATTGTCTGTGATTAAACCTGCGGGAGGTTGTAGGTCTACTAAACAGCTACCCGCCCCGCCTGCAATAATTTGATGTCGGCATCGACCATCATCTGCACAAGCTGCTCAAAGGAAACATCCGGTTCCCAGCCAAGCTTTTTGCCCGCCTTTGTGGGATCGCCCACCAGTAGATCGACCTCTGCCGGACGCATGAACCGTTCATCCTGCACCACGTAATCGTGCCAATCCAGGTTCACATGGCCAAAGGCCACATCCAGGAACTGTTCAACGGAGTGGGTTTCACCGGTGGCCACGACGTAATCCTCCGGCTTGTCTTGCTGCAGCATGAGCCACATCGCCTTGACGTAGTCGCCGGCGAAGCCCCAGTCGCGCCGCGCATCCAGGTTGCCCAGACGCAGTTCATCGGTGAGGCCCAACTTGATTTTGGCCACATGATGGGTAATTTTGCGGGTAACAAATTCCAGGCCGCGTCGGGGGGATTCATGATTAAACAGGATGCCGGAAGTGGCGTGCATGTTGTAACTTTCACGGTAGTTGATGGTAATCCAGTGGCCGTACACCTTGGCTACGCCATATGGGCTACGCGGGTAAAACGGGGTTGATTCCCGCTGGGGCACTTCCACCACTTTACCAAACATCTCGCTGGAGCTGGCCTGGTAAAAGCGAATTTTGGGGTTGACAAAGCGAATGGCATCCAGCAAGCGCGTCACGCCCAGGGCAGTGACATCGCCGGTAAAAACAGGCTGGTTCCAACTGGTCTGCACAAACGACTGGGCCGCCAGATTGTAAACCTCATCGGGACGATACTCTTCGAGCAGGTGAATCATCGACACCTGATCACCCAGATCGCCGGGGACGACGCTGATTTTGTCTTGTATGTGGGCAATGCGGTGAAAGTTAATGGTGCTGGTACGCCGCACCATGCCGATGACGTCGTACCCTTTTTCGAGCAAAAACTCGGCCAGGTAAGAACCATCCTGGCCGGTAATGCCGGTAATTAATGCTTTGGGCATATGACCTTCCTAGTTTTAAATTTTGGCGAAGGGATTATAGCCCAGGCAGATGGTTGCGTAAACCAAAAGAGACGAATGCCGGTTGACATTCGTCTCTTTTCAGTAGGTCAAGATTGCAATCTTGACCAACACTCAGCGTTGGACAAGAGGCAAGAATTGTTGTGAGCCGTTGACCAGTAAGTACAAATCAATGGTTCGTTCGACGCCATCACCACTTACAATGATGGGCACGGTGTATAGGCCACCGGTTGTTTGGCTGGGGTTCTCATGGCTGATGGTGATGGTTTTGTTACCCGGCGGATCAACGGTGCCATCCGGCAGGTTGACGCTGACACCTGCCGGAATGGAGCCGGTTTGGAAGGTTACGGCCGTATCAAACCCACCCGCCGGAGAAACAGCCACATTAAACTGGGCCGAACTGCCGGGATCGGCCGTTTGCAGTTGGGGCGTGCTGCTGAGAGAAAAGCCATATGCCGCGCCGTAGGTAATCTCCAACGTCGGGCGACGGATTGAGACGCCCGACTCAGACGAACCGAAATATTTACCGCTGTGGCGGGCGCTGTCGGCCGAATAAAGCGCCAGGCGCAGCGGCTGCCCGTTGGCATACGCTTCGGCAACGGCCCCGCTCAAATCCCAGGTTTCGTACTTACCCGCTCCGCCCAAAGGCAGCGGATCGACCCAGGTGCGGGCTACATTTTCTACCGCCAGCGGTGCGTTGTTCCACACCAGCGTGTTTTCGTTCCAATCTTCATCCACGCTAAACACCTGGATCAGCGATGGCTGCGCTTCTGAAGGCAGCGAGTTGCCAAAATGGTACATGGTGAGCTCGGCCGAGAGGATGGCCTGGTCTGGCGGCAGCGTGTCAAGCGGGAAGGTGACGTAATATTTGGAGAAGCAGCCCCAGTCACCCAGATTCCACTGGTTTTGAATATTGATCTGGAAGTCCCCGGCGTAGTTGAAGTTGCCCCAGGTATCCCAAAATGGCGGATAGCCACCGCAGTTGGTCGCCCCGCCAACATGCCCATCCGGCACGACAGCACCGTTCTCGCCGTGCCGAATCGTGACTGTGTTATCTCCGGTTACACCGGCAGGTGGCGTGTAACTTGGTAAGCCAAAGTGCATTTGGCCCCAGGTGGCTGGAGACGTGCTGCTCAAGCCTTCGGGCCAGTCGCGGTTTTCGTGGGCCGTGCCGTCTTCGTCGTGCATAGTCAGGCCCAATCCCCAAACGGTACCTTGAGCCGGCGGACCCGACAGGCCCAGGCTGCTCCAGGGAATGCGGAAAGTGATGTTCCAGCCGGCGTCGTCCCCCTGGTTATTGAGGCCGGTGGTGGTTTGGGTGGCTGCGAACGTTTCAAAAGCCAGCCCCGTTTGCGTCCAGCCGGAGCCATTACCCACGTAAGCAAAATCGTAATCGGGCCGCTGGGCTTGCTGGTTGGCATTGAGCGCATCCAGCTGGCCGATGAAGCGGTAGGAACTGCTTGTCGGACTGCTGCCGCTGTTGCCGTTCAGATTGAGGTACAGCGTGGCGGCGTCCCAGTTGGCCATTTCGCCGGCCGTTGGCGTGGGATCGTAGTAGAGATAACGGTCAATGATGTGGAAGGTAACGTGCAGCTTTTCATTGTTGTAGATGATGCGCACGTCGGCATAGCTGGGCGTCGTTGGCCCCACTTCGCCAAACCAGAGGATGCCTCGTTCGGCGGCCGGGATGTCTGGCTCAACGGCCGTTGTGAACGGCACATTAATTCGGCGCGTGGTGGGGGCTCCGGCTTGTACGGCCGTTTCCACCGGACGCCCGACCAGCAGCATTGGTAAGCCAAAAAACACAGTTAGCAGCAGGAAGCGGATGCTATTTTTCATTCAATTTCCTCACGATCTTACCGTTGCACAATCGGTAAAAACATCTCTTCGCCGTTAACCAAAAGACGGAGTTCAATAGACTTTTGAATGACAACCTCAGAATCATCACCAGTTGCTGTCACCGTCACCGTATACCAGCGCGGTTCGTCTCCTGTGGCATTGTCATCCAGCGTCACGGTTACGCTGCCCGGTGGGGTAATTGTGGTGGACATCGGGCTGGCCCCCAGGTTGCTGTAACCTTCAGATAGCTGAATATCGACAGGCGCCGCGAAGCCACCCGTACCCACTACGGAAATCACGTAATTGGCGCTGCCGCCCGTGTCTACATTGGCTACGGCAGGTGTCGCCGTCAGCGAAAAGCCGTAGACTTGATTCTCAATGGCGGCCACCAGCTTTTGAATATGGAACAGATCGCCAGTGGCAAAGCCGGGTTCATCCAGGTATTGGGCCAACTCATCCCCGGTTTCTTCCAGGATGAGCGCCCTGGCCATAAAAATGGAATGAGCATCATACAGCGGTACAATCGCATTTTCGGCATAGGCGCCGGAGAAGAAGGTGACAAACCAGTAAGGAGCCACCGTCTCATACTCTGCCAGGGCGCTGTTGACACTAGAAAGGGCATTGTTGCGCAGATACTCGGCCAGTTCCGGCACCAGGTACATGAAGTTGCTGGCCACGTTTAGCGTGCGGCAGTACGGTCCACCATCCGTCACCAAGCGGTAAGCGGTGTCTTTGGTGAAATTGTTGGCCCGCAGCGCCAGCAAACGGTTCAACTCATTGTTTACGCTGCTGGATACGGATTGGCCCGCCAGCTTTTGCAGCTCGGTGTAGCCGATGTAGCCGGCAATGTACGCATTGTGCATCAGCGGCATCTTTAGCAGCAGATTATCCGAGGGCTGGCCGTTGAACTCTTCCATAAAGGCGGATTGGCTGGCAGAAAGGATACTGCTGGCCCCGCCAAACTCCTCAGCGTATTTCCACAGGGCATACCAGGCAAACGGGTTTCGGCCCCAGGCGCCTTCACCGCCCCAGCCGCCGTTGTTTTCCAGCGTAAAGTTTTTGGTTTCAGGCCCGCTCAAAGAACCGGCAATCTCCGGCGGCGTGAGGTACGCTTCACGCGCCGCACCGTCGCTCCAACCAACATGGTTATATTGATAAGGCGGGTAGCTGGCGTACTCGCTTTGCAGATAGGTCCGTACCGCCTGCTGCAAGCCGGGCGAAAGATGGGGCAGCGCCATGAGCAGCGTGTACAGCGTGTCGCCGGGATTGCTCCAGTAGGCGGTCAGGTTATCGCCGCAGGTGTTTTTGGCGCTGTTGTCAAACAGGCCGTGGCTCATAAAGCCGGGGCGCAGGTGACCCGCGTCGATCATTTTGCTCACTTCCGCTTCCAGTTCGGCAATCAGGCCGTCCTGGTCGGTAATGTTGATGTTAGCCGGAGGCGGCGTGCGCTTGGTTGCCAGAGGAAGCGGGCTGGCGCCGCTGCCGCTGGGGGAAAAGGCCATGATGGTGTTGCTGTGCTGCATGTAGACACGGCCGTTATACGGAATCGGCGGCGAAACATCCCCATGAAAACCGTAGACGCCATTCAGCGTGCCAAAATTGGAATATGGCTTGGTGTAATTGTCGGGTTGGGCCGAGTAGTACAAAAAGTTGTAGCCTGGCGCCCAGGTAAGCAGGTTGTAACCGTAGTAAATCCATTCCCGGTTGGGATCAACGCCGCCGTTAGGGAAGCTGCTGTTCGGTTTGGTAATATCCATGGCCCCGGCCTGCCGGTCACAGCACAAGTTCCAGTAAATCAGGTTGCCGCCACCAGACACGGCGTGGGGCTCGTCCACCGCCGCCACATCGCCGCTGATATTGGTGATGTACGGGTTATCCGGCTGCCAGCCAGAGATATGACCACGGGCAATAGACGAGTCGGAAAGGTAATTGTTTTGTTGGTAAAGCACCCCATCTACACCAATAACTGGTGGATAACGCGTGCCGCTGCCCGTGCCGGTCCACAGCACGGGCGCGGTGGACGTTTCGGTCCCATTGGATTGATTCAGCACAAAGACGGTGCGCCGCCACGGCTTCGCATCAAAATAATTGTATATGCGGTTAGCATTGATCGTTGGCGTACCCGATGCCCAATCGCCGGCTGCGGTGCTGACGCTGCCAATGGGTGCTCCTGAGGGAACGCCCTGATCGACATACAACTCCTGTAATTCTATCTTGGCCATTTGCCCGCTGCCCGGCCAGGAAACGGCCGTACTGTAAGCATTGCTGCCCGAAAAAATAACCTTGTCTTCATACACCACCGGCCAATACGAGAAAAAGCCCGCACCCGGCAGCTTGGCCGACTTCCAGACGAGCCCGCCCGTGCTGGCATTCAAGGCATAGGCAAAACTGTCGTTGGCGGCAAAGTAAATCACGCCGTTGCTGTAGGCTGCGGAATAAAGGATAGGACCCCCCGTCTGGTAACTCCAATCCAATTGGCCGGCGTTAGCTCCGGAAATAGTGATGGCATACATCTTGCCGTCCCGATTGCCGGCGTACAGGGTATCGTCAACGACGAGCGGATTCGTCTCAAACCCGCCGCCACCGCTGAAGGTCCACAGTCCAGCCCCGGTTGTGGCGTCAATGGCGTGAATTTTACGGTCCAGGCCGCCAACGTAGGCCACACCGTTGTGGATTGTGGGCGAGTGCCCCAGGGGAAATTCTGTGGCATAAACCCATTTTTCAGCCCCAGTGGCGGCATCAATAGCGTAGAGGCCGCCGGCAGTAGAAATGTAAAGCGTGCTGTTGGCGGCGATGATTTGTACATGCTGGGGAATAAACGGCTCGAACGGTTTGACCCATTCCGGCCGAAGCTGGCCGCCGACTTCTTCCGGTGTCCAGGAGGTACGTTGAGGATTGGCAGCTACGGTGGGCCATTCGGCAGTGCCGGCAGCTACGGGGGAAACGGCCGTCTCCCCACGCTGGCCTAACAAAACCAATCCAACCAAAGCAGGTAGTCCAATTAAAAAAAAGAAAATTCGTTTCTTCAAGCTTGTTAAACTCATTTAAATGCTCCTGCCAGGTAGCCAAGAGCCAGCTACCTGCGCGGTAACCAAATCGAACGTAAGGACGGGGTGAAGGCAATGTAGATTTGGATACGAAACAGGTTGATGATTAAAAGAACGGGCTTAAGGCATGTCTGAGATTAATGTCATTCGCTTATTCTGGCCTGAGCGCGCTGTATCTCCCGTGCGGCCCAGACGTGTACATTTCACCAGATCAGCAGTGGCCAAACAATAGTGCTCAGGTCCTAACTGGCATCAATTCACGACATTTTTACAGGCATAGTCAGGAGAAATGTCAGAATTTTCCTGGCTGCACCTTTTTGTTCACTCATCTGTTTCTCAGCTTCGGCCAGCCAAAAAATGATGGTTCTTGCGGAATTTGTGTTGCGATCTTTACGGTTCTTGCTCTAATGCCGGGGCGATCACCTGGGGGATAGACAAAACGTCCGGGGAAAGTTGCAGGCTGTAAGCCGGGGCAGTTTCAACTAGCTGGCGTAGGATTTGCAGGTGGGCGGGAATCATAGCTTTGTCCCACTGCTCCACGGCGTGGGGCAGCAGGCGGGCCAGGGCGGCCGGTTTGGCAAGGGGCGTCAAGGCATGATCGGTGCGTTGCTCAATTTGGGGGAAGCAAATGGCGCGAACCGGCGCTTCCGGCAGCCAAACATCGGGCCAGATCGATTCCGCCGTCACGCTGATTTTTTGACGGCCGTTTTTCCCGTCATGCTTTTGCGCCAAATGTACCAGCGCCGGGAAGTGGGCAAAAGATTCCGGGTAGGCGGCCACCACGCCAGGGTATTGTTGGATGCGGCCGTTGGCCACCACCACCGGTGAATCATTGGAAAGCAGTTGCCAACCGGCATTTAGCAACGAGAGACCGGTTGTGGTTTTACCGGCACCAATGCCGCCCACCAGCAGCACTGCCCCGCCCTCATAGGCAGCGGCAAAGGCGTGCAGCAAAAACTTGTGGCGGCGGCGCAAATGGGGCGACAGGCTAATGGCAACCAGGTCTTCTAAAATAGCGTAGGCATGCCCAGCGGCACGCACCACCCGGCCTTCCGTTCGGCCAGTGGCTAGATCAAGTTGAAGTTGGCCATAGCGCGGAAAGTGGGCAAGCACCTGCTCACCGTCAACAAAGTAGTGCAGCAAGTCACCTTGTTGAAAATCGGGTGGGTGATTGGGGGGAGCAGGCACAGTGGTAACGGTTTGGAAAGTGACGGTGAGGTGGGGAACGGCCGTGCTCAACGGCAGGGAGCTAAACGAGTTTAACCACCCCTGCCACAAATTTGCATCATCCGCATTCCCTTCGATAATTAGATCGTGAAACTGCCACCGTGTGCTGTTCATATATGAAAGTATAGAGGAGGAAAACCGTTGGACAAAAATTCCATCCTACAACGCGCCGATAATGTCACTTTTGAGGTTGTGGCGGACGAAGCTATTTTGATTGACATCAACACCGGCACTTACTTTTCGCTCAACGAAGTGGGCACAGAATTTTGGGAGATGCTCGACGGCGAGCAAACGATTGAGCAGCACGCCACAACCATCGCCACCAAATACGAGGTGGAAACGCGCATGGTGGTGGATGACCTGCTGGAGCTGGCCGAGGAGATGGCCAAAGACAAGCTGATCCTTATTCAGTAACCGCAAAATGCTTGCCTTGTTCACCCGCCTGCGCCATTTTTGGCTGGGGCTGCGCCTGCTGCCTGGACTGATGACAAACGCCAACCAGCGGCAGCTGCTGGCCGAAATGCGTGCCGTCAGCCGCCAGCTACCTGATATCCTCAAGCAGCCTATCCCCAAGGCAATGATGCAGCTAGAAACAATGGTGTTGGCACGGCCGTTTTCCCTGCCGCCAGAAAACAAAACCCGCCAACTGGCCGATCTGGCTGCACTGTTGGACCGCCGCTCACCGCTAGGGTTGTGCCTGCGGCGCTCGCTGCTGCGCTACCGTTACATGCACGAGCTGGGCGTACCGGTTACGGTGCTGTTTGGCGCCAAATTTGCGCCGGGGGAAACGGCCAATGTCAAAAAGATTCTGGGTCATGCCTGGCTGGTTCGGGGGGAACGGCCGTATCACGAGGACGACCTAAACTGGCAAGGCTACACCATCATGCTGCGTTGGCCAACTGAATCAGCGCCGGGGGACGTAAACCGTTAACGGCCGTACAATTGGCCCGCTCAATGTTGGAGGGGATTGGCTTGGGGGCAGCGTTTCTGCCACTTCGTAATGGGCCAGCAGCAGATCTAAAAAGGCCGTTTCCGTCTCAAAAAAGTCACTTTCATCGGAAATGATCTGGACAAATTGTTGTTGTTCAATCAGCCTCACCAGTTCGTCTGGCAGCGGATCGGTCCCGCGCTGGCGAGCGTGCCATAGCGATTGCAGATGGACGTACGGCCGTTTTCCGGCCCGTACCGCATAACTGGGGTGGAGCAGCAGCCACACCTCACCCGGTTCCTGCGCCACCCGCGCCAGCAGCGCATCCCCTGCCGCCCGCATTTCCGCTGTGGGCACAAACTGCCGCGGCAGCCCATCATTCAATGGCAAGAGCACCAGCCCAAACTGAACAAGCATCGCTCCCAGCCAAAGCCATTGTTTTGGATCATACCCTCGGGGGCGGATATCCATTCCGGTGTCGAAAGTGGATTCATGCCTGCGCGAAAGTGACAGGGCAGGCAGCAAACACAAAAACGCGTAACCAATCAGCATGTTGTTTAGATTGCCGCCCACGGTGGTGCGCCCGGCAACCGAAATGAATACGGCCGTTCCCACAAACAACAGCCACGGGTTATTAGAGATTAAAAACTGAAGAGTAGACAGTGATAATCTCCAATCTCCAATTTCCAGTTTCTTAAAAAAAACCACCAATTGCGGCAAAACCAACAAAAGCATCATCGTCAGCAAAACCCCCATCCCCGCACCGAGTTCCCACAAAAAAATGTTGCGCAGCCGGCCCAAATCCAGCGGGCTGGCGTAGGCAATCGTCACCACATAATAGCTAAACCATCCACCGCTCACCTCCGCCACAACCAGAATCGGCACAAATGCTACAAGCGCAAACGGTATAGCAAAAAAGAATAGGACGCGGATGAACGCAGATGACGCGGATTTTTTATTATACTCCACGACCTCCGCGCTCTCTGCGGTAAAAAAATAAAAAGCCGCGACAGCCGCCAAAAGCAGCCCATTCTGCTTGGTTAAAAACGCCAGCGCCAACAAGATAGCCGCAAAAACAAATCTAATCTTTGTGAATCTCTGTGCCGCCTCTGCGTAACTCTGCGTTGCGCTTTTCCTCCGATAAACCAGCAACACCAATCCCGCCAAACTTAAAAAGGTAAACAGCCCATCCACCCGCGCCAGATCGTACCAGCCGCCAACCAGCCGGTAGCCGGCCAAGAATAATGCAGCACCGGTGAACGCGGCTGTTTTATTACCACACTCCCACCAGCCGATGTAAAAGATCAAGACGGCCGTTCCCACCGTACTTAAAAATGAAATCAGGCGCAGCGGCCAGAAGGCAAATCCGGTCAGGCGCATGAGCTGGCCGCCTAGCCAGGTGAACAGCGGCATGTACACCTGCGGCACAAACTCCGCATTGGGCGGCACAAAAACGGGCAGATTCTGCGCTACGCGCCACGCCTGCATCACCATATCCTCTTCTATAAAATCCAGCGCATACGGATAAAACACCCGCGCCAGCCCCAGCCGCAAATAGGCCAGACTGGCTGCCAGAGAGATGAGGAAGAGGACGGCCGTTCCCAAATTTTCCGGGCGAAGACGCAGAGTCGCTGCGTGGAAAGACCCCAACGGTTTCATCTACTCCTACCCGGATTTCTTCAAGATCAAAACCCTTAGGGTCTGACCATCTAAAAATGTAGAATTGCCCATAGCGGCCAAATTGTATACCATCCCTCCCTCATGTGCGGCATCACAGGCATCCTTTCTCCCCAAATTGATCGCGAACGGCTTGAACGAGCCAACAACTCGCTGCACCATCGCGGGCCAGACGACGCCGGCATTTTTATCAGCGACGGCATTGGCTTGGCGGCGCGACGGCTCAGCATTATCGACTTGGCACACGGCCACCAGCCGCTGAGCAACGAAGACAGCACCATCTGGATCGCCTACAACGGCGAGGTAGTGAATGCCCCCGATTTGCGCGCCAGCCTTGAAGCGGCCGGGCACCAATTCCGCACCCGCAGCGACACAGAAACGATCGTGCACGCCTACGAGGAATGGGGCACAGATGCCTTTGTGAAGCTGCGCGGCATGTTTGCCTTTGCCTTGTGGGACGGCCGTTCCCAAAAACTGATCCTCGTTCGCGACCGCTTTGGCATCAAGCCAATGCACTACGCGAAAATCGGCAATGAACTCGCCTTTGCTTCCGAGATTCGCCCCATTTTCCACCTTCTCCCCACCCTCATCCGACGCACCAACCACCAGGCCCTCGCCGGCCTGTTCACAATTGGGTTTGTGCCTACGCCGCAAACCACGTTTGCCAATGTGTACAAATTGCCCGCCGCGCATATGCTCATCATGCACAATGGGCAAATGACGATACGGCCGTACTGGTATCTCACCTTCCCCGAAAACGGCAACTACTCACAAATCAGCGAAGCCGACGCCGTAGCTGAATTCATGGCCCACCTGCGCGACGCCGTCGCCGCCTGGCGCATGAGCGACGTGCCCGTCGGCTCCCTGCTCAGCGGCGGCATCGACTCCAGCGCTTTGGCCACCCTGCTAACCGAAATCAGCGGACAATCCATCCACACCTTCCACATCGCCTTCAGCGCCGCCAGCCACGACGAATCCGAGTACGCCAAAGCTGTCGCCGAGCGGATTGGCAGCCGGCACCACACCGTGCACTTTGGCCCGGAGGCGTTTGATTTGCTGCCGCGCATCATAAGCCGGCTCGAAGAACCGCAATGCTCTGCCACCAGCATCCCCATCTACCTGCTGTACAAAGCGTGCCATGAGGCAGGTTTCAAGGTGATTCTCACCGGTGAAGGGGCAGATGAACTGCTGGGCGGTTATCATTGGCTTGATGGAGATAGGCGGATACGGCCGTTTCTCACCATTCCCCAACCCCTGCGCCAGCTGCTCAGCCACCTTCCTCTGCCCGGTTCCACTGCCGGCCAGCGCGTCCTCACCCACGGCACCCATGATCCACTCGCCCGTTTTATCCTCTGGCACCAGGTCACACCACCAGACCTTCTACAAATGCTTTTTAACCGCGGAGAACGCGGAGGACGCAGAGATAAAGATAAACCCTTTGCGCTCTCCGCGCCCTCCGCGGTAGATTCCTTTCATCCACTGAATCAGTTTTTGGTCCTGGAAGCGCAGACGCGAATGGTCGACTTCATCAATTTTGAGGTGGACCGGATGAGCATGGTCAGTTCGGTTGAGGCGCGGCCACCCTTTTTGGATCATCAGCTGTGGGAATTTTGTGCCCAACTGCCGCCGGAGCTCAAGCTCAACGCTACGATGAACAAAGTATTGCTGCGTCGCGGGATGATGGATTTGCTGCCAACGGCCGTCACCAACCGCCCCAAACAAGGATTGGCCACCCCGCACGCCGCCTGGTGGTGCAGCGAAAGGCTGCCCGCCTGGGCCGAAGAATGTTTACAGCCAAACTCGCTACGCGAAACCGGCCATTTCAACGAGGAGGTTTTTCAACGATTGCGAGAAGAACATAGGTACGGCCGTACCGACCACAGCCGCATCCTCACCGGCATCCTCACCACCCAACTGTGGCACCAGGCAATGGAGATCCGTGATTGAGAATCGTAATTGAGTAATTGGGTAATTGAGTAATTGCCCAATTACCCAATTGCCCAATTACCCAATGAACTCACTTAAAGTCCTCACTTACAACCTGGAGTTCGGCGGCCGCAAACAGCTAGAAGCCATTCATGACGTCCTGGCCCACGTCAACGCCGACGTGATTGGCCTGACGGAAGCGGATGATCAAGAAGTGGTGCAAATTTTGGCGGAGCGGCTGGGACTTGATCACGTCTGGGGGCGCGGCAGCGGCCAGCGGCACATCGCCCTGCTCTCCCGCTTCCCCATCCAGGAATGGCACATTTACAACAAGCGGCCGCTCACCCAGGCTGTTTTGGAAGCAAAATTGCAGCTCCCAACCGGCCCACTCACCATTTACAACGTTCATTTTTTGCCGTTTTTGCTGCTGCCTTTTGAGATTCGCCGCTGGCAGGCAGTGGGGAAATTGTTGGAAATTATTCGTGAGAAACCATCTACCCCGCACCTCATCATTGGCGATTTGAACGCGATTGGGCCGGGCGACCGGGTATTGCAGCACAAAAATCCGGCGCGAATGCGGCGTGTAATGCTGCTGCAACTGCGGCTCATCTTCCGCCTGGCCATCCCCCGGCTGCTGCGCGCCGGCTACACCGACTGCTTCCGCCACCTGCATCCCCACGCCGATGGTTTCACCTGGTGGACCGTCAACCCCACCACCCGCTACGACTACATCTTTGCCGACCGGCAGATGCTGCCTCGCCTGCAAGCCTGCCGCGTTGTGGACAACCACCCCGCCATCCGTCACGCCTCCGACCATTTCCCCTTCCTGGCACAGTTCAACCATCAAGCAGCCGGCTCCGACTCAAAATCGTGATAAGAAACGCCGCACTCTGCCAGGATTTGGGCCAATTCATCCCCCTCCATCACTTCTTTTTCCAGCAGGCGTTGGGTAGCTGTGTGCAGTACGGCCTCATGCTGGCGCAGCAACGCTTTGGCCCGTTCGTACATCTCGGTGACAATGCGCTGCACCTCGGCGTCGATGCGCACGGCCGTTTCTTCGCTGTACGGCCGTTGTGCCAGACCCACCTCATCCAGAAAGCCTTGTTCCAGCTCTGCCAGCGCCACCGGGCCTAAGGCGTCATTCATGCCAAACTGTGTCACCATGCGCCGGGCCAGGTCGGTCACGCGCTGCAAATCGTCGGCCGCGCCGGTGCTCACCTTACCGTAGACCACTTCTTCGGCGGCGCGCCCGCCCAGCAAAACCGTCATCCGGTCGCGCAGCTCCTCTTCTGTGAGCAAGAAGCGGTCTTCAAGCGGTACCTGAATCGTCACCCCCAGGGCCATCGTCCCTCGCGGAATGATGCTCACCTTATGAACCCGGTCAGCATGGGGCAGCAGCATGCCCGCCAGGGCATGGCCCATCTCATGATACGCTACAATTTCCCGTTCCTTGCTGTTTAGGGCCCGACTCTTCCGCTCCAGACCGGCCATCACGCGATCAATGGCTTCATCCAGATCGCGCATGGTTACTTTTTCCCGACCTTTGCGAACGGCGAGCAGGGCAGCTTCATTCACGAGGTTGGCCAATTCGGCTCCGGCAAAACCGGGCGTGCGGGCTGCCAGCAGGCGCAGGTCCACATCATCAGCCAGCTTCACGCGCCGGGTATGCACTTTGAGAATAGCTTCACGGCCGTTTAAGTCAGGCTTATCCACTGTTATCTGCCGATCAAACCGGCCGGGGCGCAGCAGCGCCGGATCCAGCACGTCGGGCCGGTTGGTGGCCGCCATTAAGATAACACCGGTGGTGCTGTCGAAGCCATCCATCTCCACCAGTAGTTGGTTCAACGTCTGCTCGCGCTCTTCATGGCTGATGGGGCTTTTGCCGCCTGCCCGGCTCCGGCCCAGCGTATCCAGCTCGTCAATAAAGACGATGCAAGGCGCTTTGGCCCTTGCCTGCTGGAACAGATCGCGCACGCGAGCAGCCCCCACGCCGACAAACATCTCCACGAAGTCCGCCCCAGACAGGCTAAAAAAGGGGACGCCTGCTTCGGTGGCGGTCGCTTTGGCCAGCAAGGTCTTGCCCGTTCCCGGCGGACCAACCAGCAAGACCCCCTTGGGAATACGCGCGCCTAACTGCTCGTATTTTTCTGGCTGCTTTAAATAATCGACCACCTCTTGCAGTTCCGTCACGGCTTCATCTACCCCGGCCACATCCTCGTAAGTCACCTCGTCTTCCGAGGCGTCCCAGATTCTGGCCCGGCTGCGGCCAAAGGAGAGCGCCTGCGTAGAGCCGGGCAGCCGCCCTAAAAAGTAGCGCCAGACAAGGGCCAACAGCAAGATGGGCACAATCCAGCTAAGAATTGTGCTTACGAGCTGGTTAGGGGGACGGCCGTCAAACTCGGCCTCAATCTGCTGCAGCCGGGCAATCAGGGCGGCTTCATCTACGCCGGGAATGCGGCGCGAACGGAATAGTGTGGGGGATGCTTCGTCTTGGGATACGGCCGTTGTCCACACAATTTCCTGCTCGCCTATCATGGCACTTTGCACCTGAGCGTTTTCCAAAGCTGTCAGGAAGGCACTGTAAGGCACGTCTTGTGGCCGCCCAGGCCATAACAGCCATAGATTAATACCCACCAAAATGAGCCCCCAAACAATAAGATAACCAACCGAATATATAATCTGGCGGCGCGTGTTTTTTTCTTCTGGCGAATTGTTCTTCCTCATACGAACCTCCATAATTGGTGAAGGCTTCACTCTCAATCAGCCTGAATCCGGTTATCTACACCCAGCACGCCTTTCACACTTTCGGCAATCCTCTCAGCACTCTGCGTAACATCAACGCAATTAAGTCGCACTTTCAGTTGCCCCGATCACCGTTGCTTAGCCTGCAAAACAGCTTTCACATCTTCGATATTAAATCCAGCGGCCGTAATCGTTCGCGGCGATTGTTTTAATGTAGATTTCAACACCGCTTGAGCCCAATACTGTACCTGCGGGTTATTTGCCACACCATGCTGCTGGAGACTGTCAGCCAGCAATCGGCGACGTTCAGGTGATCCAGGCCCAATATCTAAAATGTCTACATCCACTGGTGCCTGTTTGCGAATGGCATTCTTTAGCTGAAAATACGCCTTTTCAGGACTTTGCTCATGGCGATGATTTGCAATGTAAGACGTTGGTAACAGTCGGGCGTGTGCGCCCAATACCATCGCCATCCAAACAGGGTCTGCGGAAGTCACGATACATTTCCTCCTTGAAGCTTGTTCCAACCAAAAGACGTTGGCCCGTTTACCAACGTCTTCCTATTGCTTACTCTTTTTTGTCTCGTTTTGGGAGTCAGAACCTGGGCAGAATTTTCTTGATCTTCTCCACAACCCCATGATACCGGCCGGCCTTGTTGCGTTTTATCCGTACCCGGCGCGTTTTTCTGGTAGTTACTTTTGGCAAACGAACGGTTAAGACGCCATTTTGCACTTTGGCTTCGATATCGTCTTCCTTCACCTTGCCGGGTAAAGTAACGGTGCGCAAAAAACGGCCGTAACGCCACTCCCGTCTATGATAGCGACCGTTGGCAATCGTGTTATCAGATTTCATCTCGCCTTTGATCATCAACTGATTGTTGACCATCGTCAGTTCGATTTCATCTGCCTTCAGGCCGGGCACAGACGCGGTCACGATGTAATCCTCATCATTTTCGACTACATCCAGCGGCACCGTGCCGGAAACGGCCGTTTGCCACGAGCGCGGCCAAAACAAATCACGCTCTGGGCCGGCGAAATCGGTATCAAGAAAGTGATCAAAGGTCCGAACAAGTGCATTCATTTTAATCACCTCCCTGGTAATAAGGTAGTTGGTTTGTGTTTGTAAAAGTGCAGCGTCACCACCTCCACATTCACACACGCAAAAGGCTTTTACGCCCAGATATGAGGGTAACTTCGCACACTTTTACACAAAAATATTTTATGCAGTGATATTAGAAAAATATAAGCGCAAAAGGAATAAAATCCCACTGCGACTACCAATTTTGACGCGCATACGTTTTTCTAACATTGCTTTCAAAAAATGCTCTATTGGAGAAAAAGGACAATCAGAAAAAGTAGAGAGGCGAAAGATGATAAAAGTAACATATTTACAAAAATCATACGGCCCTGTACAAGCCCTACGCGGTGTCAATTTTGAAATCGCCGAGGGCGAGATTGTTGGCCTGTTAGGTCCAAACGGAGCCGGGAAAACCACCATCATTAAAACCTTAACCGGTTACCTGCAGCCAGATAAAGGCAAGGTGCTGGTGGATGGTCTCGACGTCATGGATGAGGCCCGCCGGGTGCAGGAGCGGCTGGGTTACCTGCCGGAAAATGCGCCGCTTTATCCTGAACTGACCGTTCTGGAATATTTACAAATGATGGCCGGACTGCGCCAGATTCCTAAGGAGGACGAGATGGCGCTGATTGATACGGCCGTTACCGCCGTTGGTCTCACACAGAGACTCAACCAACCCATTGCCCAACTCAGCAAAGGGTACCGCCAGCGCGTCGGCCTGGCCCAGGCCATCTTGCACCAGCCCAGGCTGCTCATATTAGACGAGCCCACCATCGGCCTGGACCCCACCCAAATCGTCGAAATCCGCAAGCTGATTAAGCAACTGGCACAGCACAGCACCATTTTGTTCTCCACCCACATCCTTTCTGAAGTGGAGGCACTTTGTGACCGCGTCATCATCCTGATGCATGGCGAGGTGAAGTTGGACGCGCACCTGTCTGAACTGGGACGCACCCATGACGCGCTGTTGACGCTGGACGGCCGTCCGCAAAACGTAGAAGAAAGCTTGAGCCAACTCCAGGGTGTACACCAGGTAGAGCTGCTGCCCGGGGCCAACGGCCACGCCACCTACCGCGTTCGCGGTGAAGAAACGGCCGATCTTTGCCCGGCAATCTACCAGTTGGCCGTGCAGCAGCAGTGGCCAGTGCGGGAACTGCGCCAGGAAGTACAAAACCTGGAGCGCGTATTCAATGAGTTAGCCACAACTGCTTAGGGTTTGGTAAAAACCACGAATTACGCAGATGCCGCCAATCAAGCCATCTCTCTGCGCCTCCGCGCCTCTGCGTTAACTTTTTTATGTACGAGGTGAAGAAGCGATGAAACGACAAATCCTTTCGATAACACGCAAAGAGTTAAGTCATTACTTCGGTTCGCCGTTGGCCCTCATCTTTTTGGGCACGTTTGTGGCGGCCGTTCTGTTTATCTTCTTTACGATTGAAACCTTTTTTGCCCGAGGCATTGCCGATGTACGGCCGTTGTTCCAATGGATGCCCATTTTGCTCATCTTTTTGCTGGCCGCCCTCACCATGCGCCAGTGGAGCGAGGAGATGCATTCCGGCACAGAGGAACTGCTGCTAACCCTACCCGTCAGCCCTACCCGGCTGGTGCTGGGCAAATTCCTGGCCGTCTTAACCCTGATTCTTGTTGCCCTGGCCTTGACCCTGCCGCTGCCGATCACCGTTTCCCTCATCGGCAACCTGGATTGGGGGCCGGTGATAGGTGGCTACCTGGCGGCTATTTTGCTGGCCGCGGCTTACGCCGCCATCGGCCTCTTTATCTCCTCGCGCACGGATAACCAGATTGTGGCCCTCATTCTCACCGTGCTGCTGGGCGGCTTCTTTTACGCGCTGGGCACGCGGGGCATCACCGATCTGTTCGGCGGCTCGCTGAGCGAACTATTGTGGGCCATCGGCACGGGCAGCCGCTTTGAGAGCATTGAGCGCGGCGTGATTGATCTGCGCGATCTGGTTTATTACGGTTCGCTGACGATCTTCTTCTTGATGTTGAATGTGATTTCTCTGGATGCTATTCGCTGGAGCAAACAGCAAACAACTTACCGGCGCAGGGTGTGGTTAACGGCCGTTCTCATCACCCTCAACCTGCTGCTGCTCAACATTTGGCTTTACCCGCTGTCCCAGGCCCGCCTGGATATCACCGAACAGCAGCAGTACAGTCTGTCGCCAACCACCAAAGACCTGGTGAGCAATCTGCAAGAGCCGCTGCTCATTCGCGCCTACATCAGCGAAAAGAACCATCCGCTTTTGCAGCCGCTGGTGCCGCAAATTCGCGACATGCTGCAAGAGTATGAAATTGCCGCCGACGGCATGATTACAGCTGAGGTGATCGACCCCATCAGCGATCCGGAAATTGAGGCAGAAGCCAACCAGACGTACGGCATACGGCCGTCTCCCTTCCAGGTGGCCGGCCGCAATGAAGCTTCCGTCATCAACGCTTACTTCGATATCCTGGTGCGGTACGGTGACCAGAACGTGGTGCTCAACTTCCAGGATTTGATTCAGGTACAGCAAACGGCCGCCGGCCAGGAAGTACGCCTGCGCAACCTGGAATATGATCTCACCAGCGCCGTCAAAAAAGCCGTTTTTGGCTTCCAGAGCATAGACGCTGTGCTTAACGCCCTCAACGAGCCGGTTACCCTCACTTTCTACGTCACGCCAGACACCTTGCCGGAGGAGATGGCCGCCTTTCAGGAAACCATCAACACGGTGGCCAACGACATTGCCGACAGTTCCGACGGCAAGTTCATCTACAACGTGGTGAACGTAAACGATCCGGAGAGCAGCGTGTCGCCACAAGATTTATTTGACCAGTACGGCTTGCAGCCAATTCCCGTTGGCCTCTTTTCGCCGGAGTCGTTTTATGCCTACATGGTGCTGGAAAGCAGCGAGCAAGCACAGGTGATTCCGCCGCCGCAGAATTTAAGCGAAGCCGCCGTTCGCACCGCTATCGAAGCCTCCCTCAAGCGTACCTCGTCCGGCTTCCTCAAGACGGTAGGCGTATGGACACCGCAGCCTACGCAAGACAGCCAACTACTGGGCGTACCGGAGCCGCTAAGCGGGTACAGCCAGGTCCGACAGCTTCTGGGGGAGGAGTACACGGTGCGCTCGGTGGATTTAAGCAGCGGGCAGGTGCCGGCCGACATTGACATGCTGCTGGTCATCGCGCCGCAGGATTTGAGCGAAGAGGCGCTTTTTGCCGTTGATCAATACCTGATGCGCGGCGGGGCTGTGGTCCTTGCCACCAACGGCTACCAGGTAAACGCCGATAACTTCTCCGGCCAGCTTTCAGTCTTGCCGGTAAGCGGCACAAACGTGCGCGACTGGTTGGTGCATCAAGGAGTAGAAGTACAGGATGGTCTGGTGATGGACCCGCAGAACCAGCCGTTCCCGGTGGCCGTGATGCGCAACCTGGGCAACGTCCAGGTGCAAGAGATTCAGGCGTTGGATTATCCCTTCTTTGTAGATGTGCGCCCGGACGGCATGGACAGCGACAGTCCAATTGCTGCCAATCTGCCCACCGTCACCATGAGCTGGGCTTCCCCGGTTGTGCTGGACGAAGCCCAGCAAGCGGAGCGAGAAACGTCGGTGCTGCTGCGCGCCAGCGAGGGCGCCTGGCTGACAACCAACACCAACATCCAGCCCAATTTTGACCTGTATCCGGAACTCGGCTTCCCCCAGGGCAGCGAAACGGAATCGTACCCGTTGGCGGTCAGTTTGCAGGGTCAGTTTAGCAGCTACTTTGCCGAACGGCCGTCTCCCTTTGAAACCGCGCCGGAAGAAACAGAAGAGACAGCCGCACTCGAACAACCAGAAACGGAAACACCGCAATACGTCAGCACCATCACCGAATCGCCGGCCTCGGCGCGGCTGGTGGTCATCGGCTCTTCCACCTTTGCCAACGACTTTGTGCTGCAACTGTCCCAGGCATTGACGCAAGATCACTATCTGAACAATCTCCAGTTTGTGCAAAACGCGGTAGATTGGTCGGTGGAAGACCTGGATTTACTCAGCATTCGCAGCCGGGGCACGGCCGCCCGCGTCTTGCAGCCACTGACAGACCGGCAACAAACAATATGGGAAGCGGCCAACTACGCTGTGGCCCTGCTGGCATTGGTCGGCATTTTTGCCGCCTGGCGCTGGCGCAAGCGGCAACGGCAGCCTGATTTGCCATCTTCCACACCGGTTGTAGCCACTGAAGGAGGTAAGTAAGATGAACCGCTACCAAAAAATACTTTCTGGTTTACTAATCTTGCAAGTTGTGATCGCAGCCGTGGTTTTCTGGCCCAGAAACAATGTCCAGGCTGCGGATGAGCCATTGTTGAGTGGAATTGACGTTGCTGAGGTAACGGCCGTCACCATCACAAACAACGACGGCCAGGTTGTAGAACTGGCGCGCGAAGGTGACGATTGGCTGTTGGCCAGCAGCGGTGATTACCCGGCCAACAGCGAATCCGTAAACAACCTGCTAACCAAGCTGGCGGCTGCCCGCACCAACCGACTGGTCACCCAAACCGAGGCCAGCCACAACCGGCTGCAAATCGCCGATGATAACTTTAACCGCCGTATTCGGCTGAGCCTGGCCGACGGTTCGCAAAGGACCATCTACTGGGGGTCGGTTGCCGGCGGGCTCAACATCCACATGCGGCTGGCCGGGCAAGACGCCGTTTACCTGGCCGGGAACAGCACGCTCAGAGACGCTTCGACGACGCCGGGTGACTGGATTGATACCAGCTATGTGGCATTGCCACGGGAAGAGATTACGGCCGTTACCGTCGAAAACGAAAACGGCATCTTCACCTTCACCAAATCAGGCGATGAGGAATGGATATACACAGATTTGGCCGAGGGCGAAGAATTTAAGCAAGCGCGCCTGAACACATTCCTGAGTCGCCTCACCAACCTGAACATGACCGAGCCGCTGAGCACGGCAGTCCAGCCCGAATATGGCCTGGACGCGCCGCTGGCCACCGTCAACGTCACCACCGAAAGTGAGGCCGGAACCCAGACGTACACATTACAAATCGGCGCAAAGGACGAGGCTAACAACACCTACATCGTCAAATGGTCCGAGGCCGATTACTATGTGCGGATAGCAGGCTTCAACGCCAGTGACTTTGTCGAAACAACCAGAGAGGATCTGCTGGAAACGGGCGAAGCCGAGTCAAACGAATAGCTGCCTTTTAGTTACTTTGCGCACTAAGAAAGCGCAGCTACTGGGTGGCAATGTCCACAAAGGCCGTCATGCCCCAGCGCAGGGGTAAGACGGCCGTTTCTGTTTCGGCCAGATCAATCGTCACGGTGTAAACGACATCCCCTCGTGCCACATTTGGTACCAGGGCAACGGCCGTAACCACCCCTTCTAACTCAGCATCCGGCAGCGCATCCACCCGAACCGTTACAGGCGCGCCTTCAGCCACTAATGCCACATCCAGCTCGGTGAGATCGGTCGTTTCGACCTGCCAGCGGCCAAAGTTGGCCAACGTCAGTGCGGGGACGCCGGGTGCGGCCAGTTCGCCCTCGCTTAAAGACACAGAGACCACCGTGCCATCAAATGCTGCCCGTAAGAACGTGCGCTCCAGAGCCAGTTCAGCACTGGCTATACCAGCCTCTGCCAGGGAAACGGCCGCTTCCGCCTGCGCCACCGCCGCCGCTGCCTGATCAATGCGCACTTCTGCCTGCTGCACGCCCACCTGAGCCTGTTCCACTGCCACCTCCGCCAGGCGAATTTGTTCCGGGATGGCGCCGGCCAGCAGCAAATTCAGCTGCGCCTGGACCACCGCCAGATTTGCCTGGGCCACCCCGACGCGGGCATTGGCCGCCTGCCGCTGCGCCGCCGTTGCACCTGCTTGCAACGCGTCCAGCGCCGCCTGTGCCGCTTCCTGGTTGCGCCGGGCGGCGTCGAGCTGCTGCCGCGTCTGCTCTTCGACGGGACCAAAAAGCGGGCACACTTCCCCCTGCGGCGTCTCAAAGCAGCTGTCCAAAATTTCCTGGTACGCCTGCTCCAGCCGCTGCACCTCGGCTTGCGCTTCGGCCACGGCCGCTGCCGCCGCCAAAATATCGGATTCATCGGCAATGTCCAGCGCTGCATCTCGATTGCCCACTGCCTGGGTAACGGCCGCTTCCGCGGCGGCTACGCGGCTCTCGGCAGCGGCAACCTGCTCCGGTCGGGGACCGGCCTGCACCAACGCCAGATTGGCCTGGGCTACCGTGAGCTGGGCCTGGGCGGTTTGTACGGCCGTTTCTACCAATGCCTGTTCATTTTGGGCGGCCGCTAAACCACTCTGTGCCGTAGCCAGCCGCGCCTGCACCTGTTGTAAGCCCCGCTCCGCCTCTGCAGGGTCAAGTTGCCGCCGCTCCCCACCACCCTGGCTCGCACCGCCTTCAGCCACAAAAACGGTTTTCACCGTGCCGCCAACCTGGAACGAGAGCGCCAAATGCGCCTGCGGCACAACCTGCCCCTCGGCAGAGACGATATCGGCACCGGTTTGGGCCAATACGGCCGTTCCCAACCCAGGCCCCATCAACAAGAAACCAATTAAGCTCAGAAATGTAAATCTGGAACGCAGAGTTACACAGAAAACTCGCAGAGGCCCGCAGAGAAAAAGCCTTCTCTGTGCAACTCTGTGCCAACTCTGCGTAACTCTGTGTTTCTTCTTAAAAGCTCTCAAATTATTCATCTGCGCCCCCTCACTGGTTCCGCTCAATGGTGATAAAAACCGACATGCCCCAGCGCAGCGGCAAATCGCTTTCCGGCAATGCCAGCGTGACCACGTAGGTCTGGTCGCCGCGCACTTCAGCAGCAAATTCGGCAATCTCCACCACGCGCCCGCCCAGCGGCTCGCCGGCAAAGGCATCCACCGCTACGGTAGCCACATCGTCGCGCGCCAAATCGACCACATCGGCCTCAATCAAATCGGTTGTCTCCACCTGCCAGCCAGACAAATCGGCCACGATGGCTACCGGCTGGCCGGTCATAACCGTCTCGCCAACATCTACCAACACATCGGCCACGGTGCCATGGAACGGGGCCAGCAGCGCCCGCTTTTCCAATGCCAGCCAGGAGGCATCCACCCGGGCCTGATCTTCGGCCACGGCCGCTTCTGCCTGGGTAACGGCCGTTTCTGCCTGCCCCACCTGCACCATCGCTTCTGCCAACCGCTCCTGCGCCACCGTGATCTCTGCCTGGGCAACGGCCAGCCGCTCTGCCTGCGTACCCGCTTGCAGCAGCGTCAGCTCCGCTTCGGCCACCGCCTGCTCACTTTGCGCCGCCTGCACGCCGCCGGCAGCCGCCGTTTGTTCGGCGCCCGTGGCGCCGGCCTGGGCTTCCGCCAGCGCCGCCTGGGCCGATTGTAAATTAGCCAGCGCCGCATTGAGCTGTATTTGTGCCTGCTCCTTGTCCTCGGCCGGCGCGTTGTCGCTTTGCACAACCGGTTCGTAGGTGTTGCGCGCAGCGACGTAGACTGCTTCGGCAGCGGCCACGGCCGCTTCAGCCGCCTCAATCTGGGCCGAACTGCTGCCTTCCAGCGTGACGCTTTGGCTGCCCACAGCCAATCCCACATTGGCCTCAGCCGCGCTCACCAGCGCCTCGTTCAGAGCAACTTGCGCTTCGCTTGGTCCAGCGGCCAACAAGGCGTAATTCGCCTCTGCGGAGGCCACACCAACTTCGGCAGCGGCGACGGCCGTTTCTGCCGCCACCACCCCCGCTTCTGCCATTTGCAAATTAGCTAAAGCCTGAGCCAAAGCCGCTTCAGCCTGTTGGTAGGCAATCTCCTGTTCCGTTGTATCCAGCGTCAGCAGCGTCGTGCCCTTTTCAACCGGATCGCCAGGAGAAACAGCCACAGTTGTGACCGTACCGCTGCCGGCAAAGGTTAAATTTGCCTGGGCCAGGGGCACAATTTTCCCTTCGGCGGTGATGGTAGGGGGTGTGGTTTGGCCGGTGGGGGTGGTAGAAACGGCCGTATTCCCTCCATTGCCATTCACCGGTGCCAAAAATTGCAGATAGCCCCAATACCCCAAAATGCTCAAAATAAGCACAATGCCAATTGATATGAATAGTCGCTTTGTTGTCATCAAAAATGTTCACCTCAACATTTTATTATCTCAACACTTCACCCAATGACAACAACAAAAAAAACTGCCACCCGAAAAGTTCAAGTGGCAGCCAACAGGAGGAAACAAACATGAATGAGCAGTTAACGCTCAGTAAAATGTGCGGTTAATCAAACGTCATGGGCATCAACTTGCGGACGTCGTAATCTGAGCCGTAGGAGCTGAGCACGCGCATGTAGTTGGCCCGTTCAAATGCAGCCGGTTCAGCACAATTGATCTGGCTCAGGCTGCCGCGCAGCTCCTCTAATGATTCGTACTCATTTTCTTGCAGCCACGCTTCGACCCCAGCACGGATGATTTTTAAGCGGCCGATACCGTTGCGCAGCAGTTCGGACGCCATCATGGTGACTGAGGCTCCGGCGGCAATACCTTTTAACACATCCGTCACGTTGTGTACGCCGGAGGTGAGGGCAAAGTCGGTTTGGAGACGGCCGTACAAAATCGCAATCCAGCGCAGCGGCAACCGCAACTCAGTTGGTGAACTCAACACCAGGTTGGGCACCACTGCCAACTGCTCCAAATCCAGGTCAGGCTGGTAAAAGCGGTTAAAAAATACCAGTCCGTCAGCACCTGCTTCAACCAACCGCTTGGCCATATTGCCCATCGCACTAAAATACGGGCTTAGCTTCATTGCAACAGGAATATCCACTACAGATTTCACCTGAGCCAGCGCCTCCAGGTACATCTCCTCCACATCCGCACTGGACTGATCCAGGCTCGTCGGCAAATAATATATGTTCAGTTCCAGAGCATCCGCGCCTGCCTGCTCAATATCTTTAGCGTAGCGCATCCACCAACCAGTCGATACGCCATTCAAACTGGCAATAATCGGGATCGACAACGCTTCCTTAGCCCGGCGAATGTGATTAATATATTCATCTGGTCCGTACATGTATTCCGGCGCTTCGGGGAAATAATTCAACGCCTCGGCAAAGCTTTCTGTTCCCTGAAGCAGATGCTCATTTAGCGCGTGGCTCTCCTGCAAAATCTGTTCTTCAAAGAGCGAGTACAGCACGACGGCGCTAGCCCCGGCATCTTCCATTTGCCGCAAGCCATCCAACGTGCGCGTGAGTGGCGAAGAAGATGGCACCAACGGATTCTTTAGCTCCAAACCCAGGTATTTTGTCGTTAAGTTCATATCAACCTCCTACTCAGTTAACCCAACCTCCCGCAGGCTCTCTCCTGGAGCCTGTCCTCGTAAGGAACCTGCGGGAGGTTTGTCGTGAGTTGTCCTTAATCAGATGAGCCGTTGATGCCGGCCAACTGCTTGTACGTTACCCAACGGTCAGCCACGTCTTGCTTGGCCAGTTCCAGCAGCCGTTCGGCGGCCTGCGGATTGCTTTGCTGCAAAATGCGGTAGCGACCTTCGCGATAGATGTAGTTTTCCAGCGGCATCTTCGGCGGGCGGCTGTCCAGTGTAAACGGATTCTGCCCCGTCTCGGCCACATCAGGATTAAAGCGGTAGAGAGGCCAATGACCACTATCTACGGCCGCTGCCTGCTGCTCCAGCCCGAACTTCATGTCGTAGCCGTGGGCAATGCAGTGGCTATAGGCAATAATCAACGAGGGGCCGTCGTACGCTTCCGCTTCCTGGAAGGCGCGCACCGTTTGGGCATCCTTGGCGCCAAAAGCAATCCGCGCCACATAGATGTTGCCGTAGCTGATGGCCAGCAGCCCCAAATCCTTCTTGGGCATGGGTTTGCCGGCGGCGGCAAACTTGGCCACAGCCCCGCGCGGCGTGGCTTTGGACATCTGTCCCCCGGTGTTGGAATACACTTCCGTATCCAGCACCAGCACGTTGACGTTGCGCCCGGAGGCCAGCACATGGTCCAGGCCGCCAAAGCCAATGTCGTAAGCCCAGCCATCGCCACCCACAATCCAAACGCTCTTCTTAACCAGAATATCGGCCATGCTGAGCAGGTTGGCCAGACGATCCTGGAAGTTACCGACGCCGTGTTCTTTGCCGGATAGCAAACTTTTGATGGCCGCTTTCAGCTCCTCTACACGGCCGCGCTGCGCCTGGATATCTTCTTCGGTTACCTGATCGGCGTACAGGATGCTATCTACCAGCTCGGCGCCCAGCACGTTGCGCAGGTCACGAAGGGTGTTGGTGGCTGCTTCCAGCCGCTGGTCCAGCGCCACGCGCATGCCCATGCCAAATTCAGCGTTATCTTCAAACAGGGAATTGGACCAGGCCGGGCCACGGCCGTTTTCATCTTTGGCCCAGGGCGTGGTGGGCAGGTTCCCACCGTAAATCGAGGAACAGCCGGTGGCGTTGGCAATGAGCGCCCGGTCGCCAAAGAGGCGGCTGAGCAGACCCAGATAGGGCGTTTCGCCACAGCCGGCACAGGCGCCGGAGAACTCAAACAGCGGGTCGAGCAGCTGGTTGTACTTCACCTGGTTCAGCGGGATAGTGGTGCGGTCCACGCTGGGCAGATCGAGGAAAAAGTTCCAGTTCTCGCTTTCCGGCTCGCGCAGCGGCGCTTGTGGGGCCATGTTGATCGCTTTGAACTTCGGCTGCTTCTTGTTTTTCACCGGGCAGACCTCCACGCAAAGGGTACAGCCGGTACAATCTTCCGGCGCTACCTGAAGGGTATAGGCCTGGCCTTTAAACTCCTTGTAGCGCGCCTCGGTGGATTTGAACGTAGCTGGTGCATTTTCCAGGTGGGCCGGATCGTACACCTTCATGCGAATGACGGCATGGGGGCAAACAAAGGCACATTTGCCGCACTGAATGCAGATGTCCGGGTCCCAAACGGGGATTTCGGTAGCGATGTTGCGCTTTTCCCACTTGGTGGTGCCGGTAGGATAGGTGCCGTCGATAGGCAGGGCGCTCACGGGCAGTTCGTCGCCCAACCCTTCAATGATGCGGGCGGTAACGGACTGCACAAACTCTGGGGCGAAATCGGGAACGATGGACGGCCGTTCGAAATCACTCGTCACTTTCCCAGGCACGTTAACCTGGTGCAGGTGAGCCAGCGCCGCATCAACAGCGGCGAAGTTTTGCTCAACCACTACCTCGCCCCGCTTGCCATACGTTTTTTCGATGGCATTTTTAATCGCGTCGATGGCCTCTTCCGTGGGCAAAACGCCGCTCAAGGCAAAGAAGCAGGTTTGCATGATGGTGTTGATGCGCCGGCCCATATTGGTTTCTTTGGCCACCTGGTAACCATCTACCACATAAAACTTCAGGTTCTTGTCGATGATCGCCTGCTGAATGCTGCCCGGCAGCTTGTCCCACACTTCATCGGGACCGTACGGGCTGTTGAGCAGGAAGGTCGCGCCGGGCGCCGCCAGCCGCAGCACGTCGTACCGCTCCAGGAAGGTAAATTGATGCACGCCGACAAAGCTGGCGGTCTCAATGAGGTATGGCGCACGAATTGGCTTCTTGCCAAAGCGCAAATGTGACACGGTCACTGAACCCGCCTTTTTGGAATCGTACACAAAGTAAGCCTGGGCGTGGTTGGGCGTGTCTTCACCAATGATTTTGATGGAGTTCTTGTTAGCGCCAACGGTGCCATCTGAGCCGAGCCCGTAGAAGACAGCACGGACGACGTCTTTGTTCTCGATGTTGAACGTTTTGTCCCAGGTCAAACTGGTGTGGGTCACGTCGTCGTTAATGCCGACGGTAAAGTGGTTCTTTGGGCTGGTCTTGGCCAGTTCATCGAAGACGGTTTTGACCATACCGGGTGTGAACTCTTTGGAAGAGAGGCCATACCGGCCGCCGATGATGCGCGGCATCGTGGCGAACGGCGCGGTGCCTTCAGCAACGGCGTCTACTACGGCCGAAATCACGTCCAGGTAAAGCGGCTCGCCAGAAGCGCCGGGCTCTTTGGTGCGGTCCAGCGCGGCGATCGCTTTCACCGTGGGTGGTAAAGCCTGCACAAAAGCGTCTAAAGCAAACGGCCGATACAAACGAACCTTCACCACGCCTACTTTTTCCCCTTGCTCGGCCAGGAATTCAGCGGTGGATTCGGCCGTTTCAGCCCCGGAACCCATCAGCACGATGACGCGCTCGGCATCCGGGGCGCCGATGTATTCAAACAGCTTGTACTGGCGCCCGGTGAGTTGGGCAAATTTATCCATGGCTGCCTGAACGATGTTGGGGCAGGCATTGTAGAACGGATTGACGCTTTCCCGCGCCTGGAAGAAAACGTCCGGGTTTTGCGCCGTACCGCGCACGACTGGTCTGTCTGGCGTAAGGCCGCGAGCCCGATGGGCCCGCACCAGTTCGTCGTTAATCATGGCCCGCAGCACGTCATCCGGCAGCGGGTCAATCTTGTTAATCTCGTGTGAGGTGCGGAAGCCGTCAAAAAAGTGCAGGAAGGGCACGCGGGCTTCCAACGAAGCGGCCGAGGAAATGAGGGCAAAATCCATCACTTCTTGCACCGAGTTGGCGGCCAGCAGGGCAAAGCCAGTGTTGCGCGCAGCCATCACGTCCGAATGGTCGCCAAAGATGGAAAGCGCCTGCGCCGCCACCGAGCGAGCGGCGATGTGGAACACGGTTGAGGTCAATTCCCCGGCAATCTTGTACATGTTGGGGATCATCAGGAGCAAACCCTGGGAAGCGGTGAAGGTGGTGGTGAGCGCACCAGCCTGTAAGGAGCCATGTACTGCCCCAGCCGCCCCGCCCTCGGCCTGCATTTCCACCACCAGGGGAATGGTGCCCCAAATGTTTGGCTTGCCTTCTGCCGACCATTGGTCGGCCCATTCACCCATAGGCGATGAGGGGGTAATGGGGTAGATGGCAATGACTTCGTTTATTTTGTGGGCGACTCTAGCAGCCGCCTCGTTGCCATCGATGGTTATCATCTGTTTACTCATAATCGGAACTCCTTCGTTCAATCTATCAACGGAAGCGATTTTGCGGTTTGGGGTAATCTGTCGTGGACTAAGCAAATTAAGCCAACAAGAATAGTGGTGCGATTACCGTTCCAAGTATCCTGAAAACGGCCGTCCCTCTGTAGTGACAAACGGCCTTTATGCCTAAGCAGAATGTCATCACGGTTTGTGACAGGTCGCACGGAAATGAATGACAATTGTCCCTGCTGGTGAATCGGCACGGTTCTGTATACTCAACTATGGAAAGATGTCACTCTGTACTGGACCCCCTGGAGGTAACCATGAAAGTTGTTATAGACCGCGGTCTGTGCGACACAAATCTGGCATTTTGCCAGCGGTGTTCCGCTGCCTTTATTCGCCACCCGGAAGGATACGATCGGCCCTGTATCCGCGAAATTGAGGATGACGGCAAAGAGCAGCTGACGATTCAAATGTTTACAGACGGTCGTACGCTGGAAATTGAACTCACTGAAGAAGAACGGGATATTGCCAGCGTCGAAGGTTGGGAATCTCTGGCTGACTTTGACCCGGCGCTGTTCCGAACAGGCGCAATGGAGCGATGGCGGGAAATCAGCCGCTTGAGCGCCGCACATAGCTAATCCTGCGACTGGCACAACATTAAGCTCGTTCCAAAATAACTTCCACCTTTTTTGCTGGAGAAAAGGAAATTGGAGATTGTAAATCACTCATCTCTACTCTTCCAATCTCCATAATTCCACCTGCCCAACTCTCAAATTTTCGCCCAATCTGCACCATTCCCCTGCTTTCCGGCCTATCCAAAACGGTTGTTGGCAAAAAAAAGAGACGCCTTTGCAGGCGTCTCTTCCGATAGAACTGCCGTATTGTCGGTCTAAACGTTATTTCTTGTCGGCCAACGCCGCATGAGCCGCTGCTAAACGGGCAATCGGGACGCGGAACGGCGAGCAGGAAACGTAGTTCAGGTTAAGCTTATGGCAGATGGCGATGCTCTTGGGGTCGCCACCGTGTTCGCCACAGATACCTACTTCCAGGTCTTTGCGGGCGGAACGGCCGTCTTGCACCGCAATCTCCATCAACCGGCCTACGCCGTTGGGATCAATCGAGGCAAACGGGTTGTCGCTTAGAATACCGCGCTGCTGATACTCCATCAAGAAGCCGGCTTCCGCATCATCGCGCGAAATACCAAACGTCGTTTGTGTCAGGTCATTGGTGCCGAAAGAGAAGAATTGAGCCACATCGGCAATCTCGCCGGCCGTCAAAGCCGCGCGCGGAATCTCGATCATCGTACCAAACTTGTAGGTGATTTCGATACCCTGCTCTTCCATCACGGCTTTGGCTTCCGCTTCCAGGGCTGACTGCTGTACCTTTAGCTCGTTCACGTGGGAGATCAGCGGAATCATCACCTCAGGATGCACATCCACGCCTTCTTTGGCGCATTTACAGGCCGCTTCAAAAATAGCCCGCACCTGCATCTTGGTCAGCTCGGGGATGAGGATGCCCAGGCGCACGCCGCGCGTACCCAGCATCGGGTTCATTTCGCGCAGCGCCTCTACGCGTTCCAGATAATCCTGCTTGATACGGATTTCGGCCAGAGCGGTATCGATCTCGCTGAGGGTATGGTAATGCTGCGTTCGTACCTTCAGGTCGGCCAAATCTTGCACCAACTCCTCAAACGAGGGGAGGAACTCATGCAGCGGCGGGTCGATGAGGCGGATGATCACCGGCAGGCCGTCCATGGCCCGGAAAAGGCCTTCAAAATCACCCCGCTGCAAGGGCAGCAGTTGGTCCAGGGCATCTTTGCGATCCACGGAATGCTTGGCCATGATCATCTTTTGCACGATGGGCATACGCTCGGCTTCAAAGAACATGTGCTCGGTGCGGCACAGGCCGATTCCCTGCGCGCCATACTCGCGGGCGCGTTCGGCGTCACGCGGGTAGTCGGCATTGGCCCACACGCCCAGCTTGCGGATTTCATCAGCCCAGCTCAGCAGCTTGATCAAGTACGGATTTTTGATGTCGGGCACGACGGTGGGCAGTTGGCCCAGGTAAACGACGCCTTGCGTACCGTCCAATGACAACCAGTCACCTTCTTGAATCTCCAGCTCTTCGTTTACCGTCATGCGACGGCCGACAAGGTCCAGTTCCAGTTCACTGACGCCAACGACGGCCGGCTTGCCAAACTGGCGGGCCACCAGCGCGGCATGGCTGGTACGGCCGCCTTTGCTGGTGAGAATACCCTGAGCCGCCAACATGCCGTGTACGTCGTCTGGCTTGGTTTCCGGACGGACCATGATCACTTTCTTGCCTTCTTCCTTGGCCCATTTTTCGGCCGTATCGGCGTCAAAAGCGACGATGCCAACGGCCGCTCCCGGCGACACGTTCAAACCGGTGGCAATCTTCTTGGCCGATTTAATGGCTTCGGCATCCAGTTGGGGATGCAGGAAGAAGTCTACCTGCTCCGGCTTTACGCGGCGCACGGCTTCTTCTTTGGTGATGAGCCCTTCTTCCACCATGTCGACGGCAATGCGAACTTCCGCTTGCGCGGTGCGCTTGCCGTCGCGGGTTTGCAGCAGCCACAGCTTACCGCGATCAATCGTAAACTCCATATCCTGCATGTTGCGGTAATGTTTTTCCAGCTTTTGGGCAATCTCTTCAAACTCGGCGTAAATTTCCGGCATTTCCTCTTTGAGGTTGCTGATAGGCTGGGTGATGCGAATACCGGCCACCACGTCTTCACCCTGAGCGTTCATGAGGAAGTCGCCTTCCAGCTCTTTTTCTCCGGTGGAGGCGTTGCGCGACATAGCCACGCCGGTGCCGGCATTTTCAGAAATGTTGCCGTAGACCATGGTTTGGATATTTACGGCCGTTCCCAAATCATGCGCAATCCCGGCAGCGTTACGGTAAGCAATGGCCCGCTTACCGTTCCACGACTTAAACACCGCTTCCGTAGCCCGCTTCATTTGTTCATACGGGTCCTGGGGAAAATCTTCTTTGGTGTAGGTCTTGTAGATTTGCTTGAATTGCTCAGTAACCAGTTTCCAATCACTGGCGCTCATTTCGGTGTCATTCTTCACGCCGGCCGCTTTGCGCTGGGCCTCGATGACGACTTCAAACACCTCATCCGGCACGCCCATCACCACGCTGCCAAACATCTGAATCAGGCGGCGGTAGATATCGTACACAAAACGTGGACCGGTGCGCTTGATCATTTCTTCGGCAACGGCATCATTCATACCGATGTTGAGGACGGTGTCCATCATGCCGGGCATGGAGAATTTTGCGCCGGAACGGCAGGAAACCAGCAGCGGCTTCTGCAAATCGCCAATCTTCTTGCCCATCGCCTTTTCTACTTCTTTGATGGCGTCAAGCACCTGTTGCCACATGCCGTCTGGGAACTGCTCGCCGGCGGCCAGGTAGGCGTTACATGCTTCAGTGGTAACCGTAAGTCCTGGCGGCACCGGCACGCCCAGCCGAGTCATATCGCCCAGGTTGGCGCCTTTGCCACCCAGCAAACCGCGAACGGCATCCCAGGAACCACCCACGTACTCTTCTGCCTCATTAACTTCACTAAACAAGAAAACATACTTTTGTTCTATCTCAGTTTTCGACCCTTTTTCTGGAGCCATTGCAGTTGTCATGTGTTTATTCCTCCCAATGGAATATTAATTTACTCAAGGTATAGCGTTGTGTAATGTAATCCTCATGCCTAATGTGCGATTGGGGGAGTTCGTGGGAAAAGCACCTGTGTCTTACTCCCCCAATGAAATGGGATGACACAACCTTGACCATTGTAGGAAGTGAGCTAATTACCAGACAGTGACAAAGTGCATTGTCACTTACGACAAATATCACCGATCAAATTGCACGATTTTTCACAAGAGTTAACCTGATCGCAGACAGACATCATCATGAATGCAAATCTCACGCCAAGCCGCCAAGTGCGCCAAACGGTCTTTGCGACTTTGCGTGAGGCTATTTTCTAAGGGGAGTGTGAGGCGTGTTATGCAGGTTTTGGTTGTTTTTCGCGAAGGCTGTTCTAAAATTGGGCCAATGCAAAAATCAAGGAGGTATTTATGGACCCTATAGGATTACTGTTTCTAGGACTTATTGTACTGCTGATTTTGGTGGCAGTTATCGTGCCGCAAATGCAAAATGGCGGCGATAGTGAGCAATCAGAGTAATGAATGAGTTTGCGAGTAGGCGAGTTTGCAAGTGGACAGCTATTACTTGCATACTCGCCAACTTGCATACTGGCTAACTGTTAAACCGTTTCCGTCGGCTTGAACTGCGTTTCGTACAGGTTTGTGTACAGTCCCCCCTGTGCCAACAGTTCATCATGGGTGCCCTGCTCCACAAGCTGGCCTTTTTCCATCACTAATATCTTGTCCGCCGCCAGAATAGTCGAGAGCCGGTGGGCAATGACCAGGCTGCTGCGCCCCTCCATCACTTTGCCCAGCGCCTCCTGAATCAGCGCCTCGGAAAGCGAATCCAGGTGGGAGGTGGCTTCATCCAGCACCAGGATTGTGGGGTCTTTCAGCACCACGCGGGCGATGGCGATGCGCTGGCGCTCGCCACCGCTGAGACGGTAACCGCGTTCGCCCACCACGGTATCATAGCCATCAGGTAGATCGGCGATGAACTCGTGGATGTTGGCCGTTTTGGCCGCCGCAATCATTTGCTGATCGGTGGCGTCTGGCCGGGCGTAGAGCAGGTTGGCGCGGATGGTGTCGTAGAAGAGGTAGGTCTCCTGCGTGACCATGCCGATATTGTGGGCCAGGGAATTAAGGGTGACGTCACGCAGGTCGTGGCTGTCGATGGTGATACGGCCGTCCGATGGATCATACAATCGGGGAATCAGGTACGTAATGGTCGTTTTACCCGCCCCGCTGGGACCCACCAAAGCCACCAGCTCCCCTGGTTCAATAGTAAAGCTGACGTTTTGCAGCGCCCAGCGCTGTTCCGGTTCCGGGGCGTCGCCATTCTCGGCAGCGTCGCCATTTTCTTTGGCTTTACCCCGTCTGAGCAGTGACTCGCTGCCGCCGCGCCAGCTAAAGCGGGTGATTTCGCGCAGGCCGCCCGGCTTTTCCTCATCAATGTAGGTAAATGAGACGTCGTGGAATTGGATACGGCCGTTCACCCTCTCCAGCACCTTTGCCTCCGGCTTCTCGTCAATTTCTATAGGAATATCCAGCGCCTCAAATACCCGCTCGAAGCTGACCATGCTTTGGGCAAACTCCACCGGGGCGTTGGTCAACGCCATAAGCGGTCCGTACAGTTGGGAAAGGTAGCTGCCAAAGGCCACAATCGTGCCGATGGTGAACGCATCTTCCAATACCAGATAGCCGCCGACCCAATAGACAACGGCCGTTCCCACCGCGCCAATGATGCTCAACATCATGAAAAACCAGCGGCCAATCACCGCCGAGCGCACGCCGATGTCGCGTACTTCGGCCGCATCGTCGGTAAAGCGCTTCATCTCCTGCTCCTGCCGGCCAAACAACTTCACCAGCAGCGCCCCGCTTACGTTGAGCGTCTCGTTCATCGTGGCGTTCATCTCCGCGCTGATCTCCAGCGACTTGCGGCGCAAATCGCGCAAAATGCGCCCAACGCGCCGGGCGGGCAGCACAAACAAGGGCAAGATGGCCAACCCCAGCAGCGTCAGCCGCCACTCCAGCGTCAGCAAGATCGCCATCGTGCCCACCAGAGAAACGATGTTGGAAATAATGGTGACAATCGTGTCGCTTATGGCCCGCTGCGCCCCGACGACATCGTTGTTCAGGCGGGACATCAGCTCGCCGGTGCGGGACTGGGTGAAGAAGCGCAGCGACATGCGCTGCATATGTTCGTAGAGGGCGCGGCGCAAATCGTAAATAACGCCTTCGCCAATCTGCGAGTTGAGACTTCGCTGGAAAACGCCAATGCCGCCGTTGACGATGGGAATGGCCACCATCCCGGCCGCCAACAAAGTCAACAGGCGGTAATCCTCGTTGGGAATGGCGTTGTCGATGAGAGAACGAACCAGCAGCGGGGACACCAGCGACAGGCCGGTGATGAGCAGGATGGTCAGGAGCAGTAAAATAATTTTGATGCGGTATGGGCGGGCAAATTCCCACACGCGCATGAGCAAGTCCCGCGTAATCGTCGGGCGCTCTTGCTGTTCGTCGTGTGAGATGTAGGCCCACCAGCCGCCACCATGAAAACCCATAAAATCCTCCAGTAAAACTTAACGCAGAGGCGCAGAGCCGCAGAGAAGAAATTCTTCACCTCAATAAGCTCTGTGAACTCTGTGGCATATCGTCAAATGAACCAATAGTATGACGCAGAACGGCCGTTTTGGGTACTGGTCAATCGGGCAGGCAGCACCCGGCAGGCTGGTCAGTCTATGTTCGTTTGTAGCGCCAACTTGCGTTAAGATTAATCAGAAGTTTGTCACCTGTAGCCGCAGTTTCTTACTGCGCAAATTTACGCGGCAAGAAACCGCTGCTACTCATTGAAGGGTTTCCCATGTCCGAATTGACCGACTTGGCCTTTGCACAAAAACTCGACGCTGAAGACCCACTGGCTCATTTTCGCGAGCAGTTTGTAATTGACGATCCGGATTTGATTTACCTGGACGGCAATTCGCTAGGACGGCTGCTGAAGCAAAGTGGCCGTTTGGCCCAGGATATAATCGAACGGCAGTGGGGCCGGCGGCTGATTCGCAGCTGGGACGAGGGCTGGATCGAGCTGCAAGCCCGAATTGGCGGTAAAATTGGCCGGCTTATCGGCGCAGATGCCGATGAGGTGATTGTGGCCGATTCGACGTCGATCAACTTGTTTAAGCTGGCTTTGGCGGCAGTGCGGTACAACAACACCCGTTCCAAAATCATCACCGATGACCTCAACTTCCCCTCCGATTTGTATATTTTGCAGGGGGTAGCGCAGATGGCGGGACGGCCGTTGCAACTGCAAGTCATTCCCTCAGACGGTATTCACGGCCCGGTGGAGGCGCTGGCCGAGGCGATCGACGAAGAGACGGCGCTGGTGACCCTTAGCCACACCGTTTTTAAGAGCAGCTACACCTATGACATGACAGCCGTTACCCAACTGGCCCAAAATGCCGGGGCCCTCATACTGTGGGACATGAGCCATTCGGTCGGCTCCGTTCCCGCCGATTTGCACGCCGCCAACGCGCCGCTGGCGGTGGGCTGCACCTACAAATATCTAAACGGCGGGCCCGGCTCGCCCGCCTTTTTGTACGTGCAGCGGCAATGGCAGGCCAGGTTGGACAATCCCATCACCGGCTGGATGGGGCACGAAAATATGTTTGAGTTTGCCCTGGATTACCGGCGGGACACCGGGCTGCGCCATTTTCTCACCGGCACGCCGCCCATTTTGTCCATTGCCCTGATCGAGCCCGGCGTCGATTTGCTGCTGGAAGCCGGAATGACAGCACTGCGGGCAAAGTCGGTGCAACAAACCGGCTATCTCATCGACCTGTGGCGCAAATGGCTGGCGCCGTTGGGTTTTCGTTTGAATTCGCCGGCGGAAACGGCCGTGCGCGGTTCGCACGTTTCGCTAGGGCATGATGACGGCTGGCGCATCAGCCAGGCGCTCATCAACGAAATGCGCGTGATCCCTGACTTCCGCAAACCCGATAATATTCGGTTCGGCATTGCCCCACTTTACACCCGCTTTACAGATATTCATGAGGCAATGCGCCGCCTGCGGCAGGTGATGGATGAAAAATTGTACAAGCAATATAGTCCTCTTTAGATTGGACCAATTTTTACAAACGTGCATGGTCGATTCGAGAGGAAAATTGGTCCAATCTCGGCAAAAAAGAAAACAGGAAAAGGAGCAACAAAGTGACAAATAAAAAGAATGTGGAAATTGCCGCCAGGTTAAATGAAGAACGGGCGGAGTTAATGGCATTTTTCGAACGTTTTTAAGATGATGAGTGGGATACGGCCGTCTATTACGAAGACACCACCTGGGCGATCACCGACATCCGACGCCATTTGGTGGACTCAGAACGCGGCATGACGAACTTGATGATGCAGTGGCAGCAAGGCAAAGACCCGGTGCCGGCCGATTTTGACCTGACGCGGTGGAACAATCGGGCAATTCAAAAAACGGCTGATAAAAGCCCCGAAGAGCTTCTTGATGAGCTAAGAGAAAATCGCATCAATCTGCTCAGCTTTATCGACACACTTCAAGATGACGATTGGGACAAAAAAGGGCGTCACGGCAGCCTGCGCATCATGAGCATCGAGGAAGTGGCGCACTTAATTGGCGATCACGAATTAAGTCATTTGCAAGTGATGAAAGAAGCTGTCGCAAAGAATTCGTCCTAAAAATGAGATACCCCACAAGCAGGCGCTCATGGGGTACCTCTCGGGGGGGAGCCGTTTACAGTGTAACAAAGTTCAATAAATTAGCAAGTAGGCAAAATCCCTACTGATGTCCTAAAATGCGGTGCGGTTTGTAAGGAGCTTCAATCCGCTCAATTTCCTCATCGCTTAAAGAAATATCTACAGCGGCTGCGGCCTCTTCCAATTGGTACATTTTCGTTGCGCCAATAATGGGAGCCGTAACGCCTAGCTTCTGCAGCAGCCAGGCAAGCGCAATATGGGCCGGTGCGAATCCCTTCTCCTCGGCAATCGCCACCACAGCATCCACCACATCAAAATCTTCGGGTTCATAATACATGTTTTTGGCAAAATCGTCGCTTTTGGCCCTGGCAGTCGGATCACCTTCATCACGTTTGCGATTGCCTGCCAAAAAGCCGCGCGCCAGCGGGCTCCAGGGAATAACGCCTACGCCCTGGTCCCGGCAGAGCGGCAGCATCTCTCGTTCTTCTTCGCGGTAAACGGCGTTCATGTGGTTTTGCATGGCCGAGAAACGGGTCCAGCCGTGTAAATCGGCCGTATATTGGGCTTTTGCAAACTGCCAGGCATACATGCTGGAGGCCCCGATGTAGAGGGCCTTGCCGGCCTTCACCACATCGTGCAAGGCTTCCATTGTCTCTTCAATCGGGGTATCGTCGTCCCAGCGGTGAATCTGGTAAAGATCGACGTAGTCGGTGCCCAGGCGGCGCAGCGAATTGTCGATGCCTTCCATGATGTGCTTGCGCGATAGGCCACCGCCGTTGGGGCCTTTGCCGATGGGGAAATACACTTTGGTGGCCAGCACAATTTCTTCCCGGCTGGCAAACTCTTTAAGCAGCTTGCCGGTGACTTCTTCGCTAACGCCGAGTGAGTACATATCGGCTGTATCAAAGAAGTTAATGCCCAATTCTATGGCGCGCTTGATAAACGGCCGTGACGCTGCCTCATCCAATACCCAATTGCGCCATTCCGGGGTGCCATAGCTCATCATCCCCAGACAGATGCGGGAAACTTTCAGGCCGGTTTTGCCTAAATTAACGTATTCCATTTGCAACACTCCTTTCTTAAAATCGGGTTTGTTTTACGCAAAAGGAGTTTTGCCAACTCCTTTCGGACAAAAGTTGCAGAAAGGAGCTATTTTACCGAACGTTGGGCTTCCAGACACACGACACCGTTTTTACCGGCCACAGCATTGTGCATAACGCCAGGCGGCAAATCCAGCCGATCGCCTGGGTAGAGGGTGGTGGGTTCACCTTCAATAGGAAAACCAAAGGTAATCGATCCTTCTACAACCATGATCACTTTTTCATAGGGGTGGTCATGCGCGGGAAATACATCTTGGGGATTGCTGCTCCACTTGTAGGGCTCTAATCCTTCCGATTTCATTTGTCGATAGAGTTCCGCCTCGGTGGGCGCCTCGGCGCGAGCCCATTTTTGAATGTGAATGATGTGGGTTTTCATCGACCGGTCTCCTCCATGACCGTTACTACGTGGTGCATGCAATGATTACGAGATTAGGATAATGGCCACAGAGTTCACAGAGATCTTTGAGATTGGTCTTAAGTGCTCCATCTCCTCTTTTTCCTCTGAGGCTATTTAGTATAAGCATACGTGGAGATTGGCAAAAATACAATTGAACTCGTGTACTGGCTTAATTGGGCTATTACTGAATGCGAAGCTGTTTGGTTCTTGCTATAATCCCGCAACTATGGAAAGTTCTGGTCAAAATCGCCGTCAATTCTGGATTGGCATCGGGATGAGCGTTATCTCAATTGTTCTCATCCTTTTGCTGGTGGACCCCGGTGACATTTGGATCGCATTGCAGCAAGCGGATGTGTCTTATATTGGCTGGAGTGCCGTGGGGATTCTCCTTTTCATGATGATTCGGGCTATTCGCTGGCGCTATATGCTGGCCAACGAAATCTCCTGGTCGCAAGTGTTCCACATTCAAAACATTGGCTACATGTTTAATATGGTGCTGCCGCTGCGTTTAGGCGACGTAGCCCGCGCTGTGCTTATCGGCAATGTGCCACCCATCACCTTGGCCAGAGGATTATCAACGATGGTGGTGGAGCGCATTCTGGACATGATGTTTATTGTGGCGCTGCTGCCGTTTACGCTGGCTGAAGTGGCCAGCTTACCTGCCTGGATGCAGGAAGGGGCGCGGGCCTCGGGCATTGTCGCGGTAGCGGCAATTGGCGTACTCATCGTGGCGGCCAATCAGCGCAATTTGGCCAACCGGTGGGGAACGGCCGTCCTCAACCGCATCCCCTTTCTAGACACCCAACAATGGATTCGCCGCATGAATGAACTGCTGGATGGCCTCGGCAGCCTGACCCGACTAAAGGACAGCCTGGTACTGGTTTTCCTCAGCATTTTGGTCTGGATTCCCATCCTGTTTGCCTATCAATGGGGCATCCGGGCGGTGGGGGGGCAGGTCTCTTTGCTGGCGGCCAGCTTTGTGGTTTGCGCCGCCGCCCTGAGCATTGCCATCCCCTCGTCACCGGGGCAAATTGGCGTGTTTCACATTGGCGTGACGGCCGCCATGCTGGCCCTGGGGCAATCTGACGGCACGGCAGCAGGATTTGCCGTCGTCTACCATGCCCTCAACCTGGTCGGTATGGTCATTTTAGGTTTGATTGGTCTGGCCAGCATTGGGGCCACGTTTGGCAGTGTCGTAGAAAGAACCCAACGCTTCATGCGTCGCCGGCAAAGGGAAGAAGTTGTTGATCTGGATCAAATCGAAGAATAAAGCAAAAGACCAACGGTTTGAACTGATTTTTGTGCAAGAATAAGCACACCAAACCCGTAGGCACGGAAACCGACACGGATTTATGTATGAAAATTGTTGAAGTATTGACCTATTATCGCCCCTGGGTAAGCGGCCTGACCATTTACGTGGAGCGCCTGAGCAAAGCGCTGGCGCGGCAGGGGCACGACGTTACCGTTTTAACCTCGCAGTACGATCCCAGTCTGCCCCTGTATGATGTGATGAAAGGCGTAAAAGTGGTGCGCGTCCCGGTGGCGGCCCGCGTCAGCAAAGGCGTGCTCATGCCCGGTTTTGGCCCGATGGCCTGGAAGCTGGCCCAGCAAGCAGAAGTTTTGCATTTGCACTTGCCTCAGTTTGATGCACCGGGCGTGGCGATGCGCGGCCGTATTTTGGGCAAGCCGGTTGTACTCACCTACCATTGCGATTTGCAACTGCCACAGGGCAGCTTCAACCGGCTGGTAGATCGCGTGGTGCAGGAGATGAATCAACTGGCCGGGCGCTTGTCCGATGCCGTGGTTACCTATACGCGGGATTACGGTACACATTCCCCGTTTTTGTCCCAATTTTTGGATGAGAAGCTGCACATCATTCCGCCACCGGTGGAGCTACCGGATTACAGCACCGCAGACGTGGCCGCGTTCCGCGCCAAGCACAATTTGGGCGACGAGCCTGTGATAGGCATTATTTGCCGGTTGGCGGCGGAAAAAGGGGTAGAGGTATTGCTGAAAGCGCTGCCCATCGTGCGCGAAAAATTCCCCAACGTGCGCGTTTTGCACGCCGGGCAATATGAAAACATCATTGGCGAAGAGGCATACGCGGCGCGCCTGGCACCCCTGTTTGAAAAATACAAGGATCATTACCATTTGCTGGGCAACATCGAAGGGCCGGAGCTGAGCGCCTTTTACAACTGCCTGGACGTCCTGTGCGTGCCCAGTCTCAACAGCACGGAAAGCTTTGGTCTGGTGCAAATTGAAGCAATGCAGAACGGCGTGCCGGTGGCTGCATGCGCTTTACCCGGCGTGCGCCAGCCGGTGACGATGACGGGCATGGGTGAGGTAACGGCCGTTGGCGACCACAACGCCCTCGCTCAAGCCATTATCAAAATCCTGGGCAATAAGGAAGCATACCAACGCGACAGGGAACTAATTGGCGCGACCTTCTCGCCCGACGAAACGGCTAACGCATACGTGCAGCTCTTTGAAAAATTGCAGCGGGGCCGGCTGGTTGGCAAAACAACCGAACCGGCCGCTTATGATCGCTTACGGGCCATGCGAGATGAATGACGACTTACTCTGGCGTCAGCTTAAAACAATCCCGGCCTTCCGGGCTATTTTGCGCGCCGTGGAAGCCCGCTTCTACTTTGCCGTCGATTTGCCCGAGCCGACGCTGGACGTCGGCTGCGGCGATGGCCATTTCAGCCAGATGGTGTTCCAGCGCAAGCTGGATGCCGGCATTGACCCTTGGTGGAATCCGCTGAAAAAGGCGCAAAAGTCAGGTATGTACGACGTAGCTCTGCAAGCAATGGGCGACAGGCTGCCCTTTCCTGACGGCCATTTTGCCAGCGCCTTCAGCAACTCCGTCCTGGAGCACATCCCGGACGTGCAGCCGGTGCTGAACGAAACCAGCCGGGTAATGCAAACAGGCGGCCGTTTTCTCATCACCATGCCCAGCCACAACTTCACCAACTATTTGGGCGGCGCGGCCTTCTTTGAGCGGTTAGGGCTGCCCGGTGCTGCTGCATGGTATCGCGGTTTCTTTAACCGCATCTCGCGCCACGCTCACACCGATTCGGCACAGGTGTGGGCCGGTCGACTGGCCCAGGCAGGCTTTGGCATTGAGCGCTGGCAATATTATTTCAGCAAAGAAGCGCTGCGGGCGCTGGAGCTGGGTCACTTACAGGGGATTCCCGCGGCGATCATGCACGCGCTGACGGGACATTGGATTGTGGCCCCATGGGCCAGCAGCTTGCGGCGCGTAGAGCGGTGGCTACGGCCGTTTTACAACGAACCATTCTCCGCCGACGGCACCTACCTGCTCATCATCGCCCGCAAGCAGGCTGATGGCCCCATCCCGGTGCAGCTTCCCCCGGCACGGCCGTTTACGATTGAAGAGCTGGAAACGGCCGTTGCCCAGCAGCGCCCCATCCCACCTGAACCGGAAGCTGCTCCCACGCTCCCGGAAACAGCACTCCCTGATATAGACACGACGCTGGAACCGGAGCTCGCGCCATTGGAAGAAGAATCAACTGCCGGCATTCCCGGCACCAACTGGCTCAACATTTTGCTGGGCATCGTCAGCCTGCTGGCGGCCATGTTGGGCCAGTTGGCCCTCACGGCCGATCCGCCCAATATGGCCGGCGGACGGCGCTGGTTTTTGTACAGCGGGCTGGCATTGTTGGTGCTGCTGTGGCGCAGCCGGGCCGTTAAACCAACCCCAACAAGGCAATGGCGCTTGCCCCGCCTGGGCCAAATTCCCCGGCAGCGCTGGTTATACCTGTTGGGGCTGCTGCTGGCTTTGCTGGCGCAGCGCCTGGTAAGCGTGCCGGGGAGCGAACGGCCGTATCTCGCTTTACTCGTCTGGCTGGGAGGTATTGCCCTCAGCTTTTACGCCTGGCATGATGGCGCATTCGACACCAGCAGTTTGTTTGTTTCGCGGCGCACGGTGGCAACGGCCGTTGTCCTGTTTATCGTTGCCCTGGTGGTGCGATTGATAAACCTGACCGAAAACCCATTCATGCTCAACGGCATTGAGGCCAGTTTGGGATTAAACGCCAGCCAAATTATTCAGGGTGAGCTGCGCAATCCATTTGGCACGGCCTGGCTCACCAACCCAACGTTGCTGCTTTACCCGATGGCTGTGCCCATTCGCCTGTTTGGTCCCACCGTGCTGGCGGTGCGCCTGCTGTCGCCGTTTGTGGGCGCGGCGACGGTGGCCGCCGTCTACCTCATCGGCAAGCGGCTGTTTGGCAAACTTACCGGGCTGCTGGCGGCCATCTTGCTGCTCGGCTCACATACGCATCTGCATTACAGCCGGATGGGGATGACTAACATTTGGGATGGGCTGCTGGTTCTGCTGGCGCTGGGATTGATTGGCATTGGCTGGCGACGGCCGTCCGGCGCGCCGCACCAGCGCACGCTATGGCTGTGGGCCGGGATTTTTGTCGGCTTAAACATTTACGCCTTTACCAGTTCGCGCGTGCTGCCGCTCCTTTTGCTGGTCTGGTTTGGGCTGACGCTGGTGCTAGATTGGCAGTCGGTGCGCCGGCAGGGCCGGCATTTGCTGGCAGCCGCGGGGATGGCGCTGGTGGTCGCGTTGCCGCTGCTGCTCTTTTACAACAATAATCCCAACATTTTCATGGAGCGGGCCAACAATTTAGGCATTTTGTCTGAGCAGACCAACTGGCTGGCAAATGAAGCGGCGCGGACGGGGCTGTCGCAAACGGCCGTTCTCTGGCAGCAGTTTTGGCAATCGACCCTGGCGTTCAACGGCATCCCCGATAACAGCCCGGCATACCGGCCGCTGGTGCCCCTGCTGAGCTTTGGTCCGGCGGTGCTCATGGTGTTGGGCTTTTTGCTGGCGCTCTTTCGGCTGCGGCAGAACCGGTACCGGCTGCTGCTGCTGTGGCCGCTGCTCACCGTGATTGTGGCCGGAATGCTGGTGATTGATTCGCCGCAAAGCCACCGGCTGGTGATGGCCGCGCCGGCGCTGGCGCTGCTGGCGGTTGTGGCCCTCGTGACCCTGGGCAACCTGATTTTATCGGCGCTTCAGCCAGACGCAGAAGCTGAACTTCAGCCCGACCTGGCACGCTGGCAGCTTTCGCTGGCCAACTGGCGCGGAATGGCGGCGCGGGCTACGCTTGTTTTGTTGGCGCTAGTGGTTTTGTTCTCGTTGAGCGATTTGTTTTTTTATTACGGCCGTTTCCCCAGCAACAACCAGTTTGCCGACCAAAACACGGAAGCAGCCTATGAAATGGCCGAATACCTGAATGATTTAGAAGGTGATTGGACCGCCTATTTGTATGGTCCGCCGGTTTTATATATCGATTTTCCTACGCTACCTTTCCTATTGACTGACTTTCAGGCCGGTGCTAACCTGTTTAATGTTGAGTCGGCTGAAGCAACATTGCCACCTGCGCCTACGGCCAACCAACTGTTTATCTTTTTGCCCCAACGGGAGGCTGAATTGGCTGAAGTGCAGCGCC
>CALBTC010000308.1 GCA_937967805.1 uncultured Anaerolineaceae bacterium | reverse complement strand
GCAGTTGGGCAAAGAGGTTGGGCTAATTGCTAATTTTCATGGGCGAGATTTAGAAGTTGTTTTAGTTCGTAGAGGCTACAACGAATCATAGAAATTAACGAATTGGCTTTAAAATCCGTTAATTTCTTCCATTCGTTGTAGTCATTTGGACAAGAATAGATGATGCCAATTCTACCACCAGCCACCATCGGCATACTCGGCAGCGGCCAGCTAGGCCGCATGCTGGCGCTGGCAGCGAGACGCTCCGGCTACCGCATCCACGTCTTTTCCCCAGAAGCCAACTCCCCCACTGGACAGGTGGCCGACCGGGAAATTGTGGCCGCCTACGACGATTTGGATGCCGTGCGCGACTTTGCCCGCAGCGTGGACGTGGTGACCTATGAGTTTGAAAACGTGCCGCTGGCGACGGCCGAAACGTGTGCCGCCATCGTGCCGCTGCGACCCGGCCCGCAGGCGCTGCGCGTGGCGCAAAATCGGCTGCGTGAGAAGAATTTCTTTGCCGAACATGGTTTGCCGACGGTGCCGTTTGCGCCTGTGCATTCATTGGCTGATTTGCAGGAGGGCTTGGCAAAAATTGGCTGCCCGGCGGTGTTGAAAACGGCCGTTTCCGGCTACGACGGCAAGGGGCAGGTCAAGCTCAATAACCCAGATGAAGCGGTTGATGCGTGGCAATCCGTGGGCGAAGTGGATTGCATTTTGGAAGGCTATGTGGATTTTGAGCGGGAGGTGTCGATGGTGGCGGCGCGGGATGTGAACGGCCGTATCGCCCACTGCAACCTCATCGAAAATGACCATGCCAACCACATTCTCGATGTCTCCATGGCTCCGGCCGATGTGCCGCCGCAGGTGCTGACCCAGGCTGAGGCGATGGTCCAAACTGTACTCACCGCGCTGGATGTGGTTGGCGTGCTGTGCGTAGAGTTTTTCTTGTGCGGTGATGGCCAACTGCTGCTCAACGAAATCGCACCGCGTCCGCACAATTCCGGCCATCTCACCATCGAGGCGTGTGTCACCAGCCAGTTTGAGCAGCAGCTGCGCACGGTCTGTGGCCTGCCCGTGGGCGACACCACCTACCTGCGCCCGGCAGCGATGGCCAACCTGCTGGGTGACCTGTGGGAGATAAGCCATCGCAGAGGCGCAGAGACGCAGAGAGTAATGAGCCCAAAATCTGCGCAATCTGTGAAACCTGCGGATAAATTCCCGGATTGGACGGCCGTACTCACCCACCCCCACCTGAAACTGCACCTGTACGGCAAAAAAACCGCCCGCCCCGGCCGCAAAATGGGGCACATTACTGCGCTGGCAGAGAGCGTGGTTGAGGCAGAAAAGATTGTTAGAGGAGCTAGAAGGAGATTGGAGACTGGAGATTAGAGACTGCGTTTTTGGCCAATCTCTAATCTCCAATCTCCGAATTTCCGGAGGAAAGACATGGACAACCTGGATTTTCACGAAAACGACAAGTTTCACGACGAATGTGGCATTTTTGGCGTCTATGCGCCGGGGCGCGAGGTGGCGCGATTGACCTTTTTTGGCCTGTATGCCTTGCAGCATCGCGGGCAGGAAAGCGCCGGCATTGCCACTTGCGACGGCCGTTCCGCCTACAGCCACAAGGGGATGGGTTTGGTTTCGCAGGTGTTTAATGAAGATAATTTACGGCCGTTGGCCGGACAGATGGCCATTGGCCAAAACCGGTACTCCACCACCGGCGGCTCCCACCTGCGCAATGTACAACCGTACCTGATTGAGACGATTTACGGGCCGCTGGGCGTGGCCCACAATGGCAACCTGACCAACGCCCTGCACCTGCGCCATCAACTGCTAAAGCGCGGCGTAGGGCTCTCTTCCACCAGCGACAGCGAGGTGATTACCCAGATGCTCGCCGCCCCGGCCGAGGTGTGGAATCCGGCCAACGGCAACGGCAAGGAAAACGATCGCTGGGTGGCCCGCCTGCGCGCCATGATGGGCGTGCTCGAAGGGGCATACTCGCTGACGCTGCTCACCCGCCAGGCGGTGTATGCCGTGCGCGATCCGTTGGGATTACGGCCGTTGTGCCTGGGCCAACTAGAAGATGGGGGGTACGTCGTTGCCAGCGAATCGTGCGCCCTGCACACGATTGGGGCCGACTATTTGCGCGAAATCATGCCTGGCGAGATTTTGCGCCTGGACCACGAAGGCATCACCTCCTTCACCGGCGTCAAGTCGCAGGAGCGTGGCCTGTGCATCTTTGAATACGTCTATTTTGCCCGGCCCGATTCCGTATTTGAAGGCCAGGTCATCCACGAGGTGCGCCAGCGCCTGGGACGTATCCTGGCCCGCGAGGCTCCTGCCGACGCCGATGTCGTCGTCGGTGTGCCCGACTCGGCCACGCCGGCGGCGATTGGCTTCAGCCTGGAATCTGGCCTGCCGTTTACGGAGGGGCTGACCAAAAACCGATACATTGGTCGCACCTTCATCCAGCCCGACGACCAGCTTCGCAAAGAAGGCGTGCGCATCAAATACAATCCGCTGGAGGCCAACCTGAAAGGCAAGCGCGTTGTCCTCATCGACGATTCGATTGTGCGCGGCAACACGGCTGGCCCGTTAGTGCAGCTCATCCGCGACGGTGGGGCCAAAGAGGTACATGTGCGCGTCTCCTCGCCGCCGGTGCGCCACCCCTGCTTCATGGGCATCGACATGGCCACGCGCAAAGACCTCATCGCCCACAAACTGGACATCGAAGGCATCCGTCAGCGCATCGGCGCGGACAGCCTGGCTTACCTCACCCATGAAGGCATGGTAGAGGCCGTCACCTCCGGCATCCGCCAGCAAACCGGCCACTGCACCGCCTGCTTCTCAGGCGAATATCCCATCCAGATTCCGGACTGGCTTTTTGATGATGAGCGGGATCGGGAAAAGCTGATTTTTGAGGATATGTGGGGAGGATAATTGTGAATTGTGGATGGTTAATTGTAAATGGTTAATGGGGGGAATGCGTCATGAAGGTTTTAGTTGTTGGTGGGGGAGGCCGGGAACATGCGTTGGTATGGAAGCTGGGACAATCGCCAAAGGTTAGGCAGATTTTTGCGGCGCCGGGGAATGCGGGCACGGCCGTTTCTGCCCAGAATGTTCCGATTAAAGACAGCGATATTGACGAACTGCTCAACGTTGCCCAGGAAAAACAGATCGATTTGACGGTGGTGGGGCCGGAGGTGCCGCTGGCGTTGGGGATTGTGGATGCGTTCCAGGCGGCGAGGCTGGCCATTTTTGGCCCGTCGCAGGCGGCGGCGCAGCTGGAAGCGTCGAAGGCGTTTGCCAAGGAGTTTATGCACGAGCGGGGGATTCCCACGGCCGTTTCCCAAACCTTCAATGATTTTGAGGCTGCCGTAGGGGCGCTTCGCGAAGCGCCCCTACGAGACGGCATTGTGGTAAAAGCCAGCGGATTAGCCGCCGGCAAAGGCGTGGTGGTTTGCGACAACGCGGCCCAGGCGGAAGCCGCCCTGCGCCAGATGCTGCTGGAAAGTGCCTTTGGCGCGGCCGGGTCCGAGGTGGTCATTGAGGAACGGCTGTACGGACCAGAGCTGTCGCTGCTGGTCCTGACGGATGGCAAGACGGCCGTACCCCTCAGCCCAGCCCGTGACCACAAACGCATTTACGACAATGACCAGGGGCCCAACACCGGCGGTATGGGGGCCTTTGCCCCGCCGCCCGATGTGGACGACGCGCTGATTGAACAAATCATGCAAACCATCGTGCAGCCGACGATTGACGGCATGGCGGCGCGGGGCACGCCGTACGTCGGCGTACTGTATGCCGGGCTCATGCTCACGGCGGACGGACCGAAAGTGATCGAGTTCAACTGTCGCTTTGGCGACCCGGAAACGCAGGTGGTGTTGCCGCTGCTGGATAGTGATTTGGTGGAATTGATGCTGGCCTGCGTGAACGGCCGTCTCACTTCCGACATGGTCAAAATTAACCCCGGCGCTTGCGCCACCGTCGTCATGGCCGCGCCGGGCTACCCGGCCAGCTATCCCAAAGGGCTGTCCATTACCGGGCTGGACGCTTTGCCGGACGACGTGATGGTATTTCACGCAGGCACAGCCCAAAAAGATGGCCAGCTCGTCACCAGTGGCGGGCGGGTGCTGGCGGTGACGGCGCGGGGGGATGATTTGGATACGGCCGTTTCTCGGGCCTATGCAGGTGTGGCCAACATTCATTATGAGAATGCGCACTATAGAAATGATATTGGCCGGCCAAGCTCAGCTTATGCGGCGGCGGGCGTTAATTTAGATGCTGGCAATCGGGCGACTGCTTTGATGAAAACGGCCGTGCACAGTACCTTTGGCCCCGAAGTGTTGTCTGGCGTGGGCAGCTTTGGTGGCTTGTTTGACATCAGCGCAGCCAAAGAAATGGCGCATCCGGTGCTGGTGGCTTCCACCGACGGCGTGGGTACCAAAACGATGGTGGCGGCAGTGATGAACCGTTGGGACACAATTGGCCACGACATCGTCAACCACTGCATCAACGATATTTTAGTGCAGGGGGCAAAACCGCTCTTTTTTCTGGATTATGTGGCTTCGGCCAGGCTAAACCCGGAGCAAATTGCCACGATGGTGGGCGGCATTGCCGCTGCCTGCCGCGACGCTGGCATTGCGTTATTGGGCGGCGAAACGGCCGAAATGCCCGGCGTTTACCAAAAAGGAGAGATTGATCTGGTCGGCACGGTGGTTGGGCTGGTGGATCGCGCGCAAATCATTGATGGTTCGCGCATTGCCGCGCGGGACGCAATTTTGGGGCTGCCCAGCAGCGGATTGCACACCAACGGCTTTACGCTGGCGCGGCGGGCGTTAGCAGATTTGGACTGGACGGCCGTTCACCCCCAGATCGACGAGACCATCGGCAACATGCTCTTAACGCCGCACCGCAGTTACCTGGCTGACGTGCAGGCGCTGCAAGCCGCCGGCGTCGACGTTCATGGACTGGTCCACATCACCGGCGGCGGGCTGATCGACAATCCCCCCCGCATTTTCCCGGCGGGGCTGGGGGCGCGGCTGCGGCTTGGCAGCTGGCCAGTACCGCCCATCTTTAAGCTCATCCAGCAACACGGTCAAATCAGCGATGAAGAAATGGCGCATGTGTTTAATTTGGGGCTGGGGATGTTGGTGATTGTGCCGCAGGCGCAGGTGGATTTGGCGGTGACGGCCGTTCCCCAAGCCCGCACAGTTGGGGAAATGGCAGCCGATATTGATGGCGTTCTCTTTGAAGAATGGGACGCAGATGAACGCAAATGAACGCAGATTTTTCTCTCTTTTCTCTGTGACACTTTGTGTTCATTGTTTTGGAGATATTTGAATGGAACTTCCCCGGTTAGTTATCTTGATTTCTGGGTCTGGCAGTAATTTGCAAGCGATTTTGGATGCGCTTGAGGATGGACGCATTACGGCCGTTCCCAGCCTGGTTGTTTCCAATCGTAAAAAAGCGTACGGGTTGGTGCGGGCGGAAAAGGCAGGCGTGCCGACGGCCTATTTCCCTTTTAAACCGTATCGGGACGCGGGCAGATCGCGCGAGGAATATGATGCGGATTTGGCGGAATTGATACGGCCGTATCATCCCGATCTCATTATCCTGGCCGGCTGGATGCACATTCTCAGCGCCGCCTTTTTGGATCGTTTCCCTGACAAAGTGATCAACCTACATCCGGCATTGCCGGGACAGTTTGCCGGCACCCACGCCATCCAGCGCGCCTTCGAAGCGTACCAGCGCGGCGAAATTGAGCGTACCGGCTGCATGGTTCACTTTACTATTCCAGAGGTAGACGCCGGTCCGGTGATTGCTCAAGCCGAAGTCCCCATCTTGCCTACAGACAGCCTGGATGACCTGGAAGCGCGGATGCATCAGGCGGAACATGAGGTGTTGGTAACGGCCGTGCAAACTGTTTTAGCTGGGGATTAGCCATTCATTTTCCCGCTATCTTTCCCCCTTGTGACTGTGTTATAATACGCCTTCAAAGTCCCAATTAATGGATAAATTTTTCGTATAAAGTTGGAGAGAAACTATGTCTGGACATTCTAAGTGGTCCACAATCAAACATAAAAAGGCGGCTACCGATAAAAAGCGGGGCAAGATTTTTACGCAGTTGACCAAAGAGTTAACCATAGCGGCTCGCGAAGGCGGCGGCGATCCCGCCTTTAACACCCGGCTGACATTAGCCATCGACAAAGCCAAAGCGGCCAATATGCCCAAAGACAACATCGAGCGGGCCATTAAGCGGGGTACCGGTGAACTGGAAGGTGCTGAACTATTTGAGCTGATGTATGAGGCGTATGCACCCAACGGCATAGGTTTGCTCGTCGAAGTGGTAACCGACAACAAGAACCGTGCCGTGGCCGATTTGCGCCATGCTTTAAACAAAAATGGGGGCAACATGGCCGAAGGCGGTGCTGTCTCCTGGCAGTTTACCCGCAAAGGGTACATCGCCGTGGGTGGCAATGTTGATCAGGATGACCTTTTTCTGGTGGCGGCCGAGGCCGGTGCTGAAGATATTCAGG
>CALBTC010000307.1 GCA_937967805.1 uncultured Anaerolineaceae bacterium | reverse complement strand
TCCCCGGCTCCGCCCGGTTCCCGTCGCTGAGCTGCCGCCCTCCCAGGAGCGTCTCGACGAGGAAGAGGCGACCCTGACCCATGACGACTCGGGGCCGCACCGTGCTCCGCGCCGCGCAAGCCGACGCGGCGCACGCTCCGGCAGCCGGTGCGGCTGCCGCACCGGGCCATCGGTCTTGTCTGGGTCTGTCCCCAGATAAGCACCATCGTTACGGCCGTCGGCCTGCAGCGCTGCGGCCGTGGCCAGGACAGCGCCACCGGCAGCAATAGTGGCTCCACCTGTTAAAGCGGCACCGGCCAGCATCGCTGTTCCGGTAACGGTCTGGCGTCCCATGCGGGCCACTTCCATCCCGCCAACGCCGCCAGTAATGATGCTGCCGCCAAAGAGGTCAAAGGCAGCGGCTGCCAACTTCAGCGCGCTCTTGATGCGCCACAGCAGCACAATGAGGGTGATGATGCTAGCCCCGATGTAGAGGCCAATACCCTGCTGGGCAGCAGCCGCCAGCAGGCCAATCATGATGGCCACGATGATGACGCTCATCAGCGTCTCGATGAGCAGGTTAATAAACTGCCGCAGATAGGTGCCCAGAAACGCCTGAGTGTAGATGAAAAAGGCAAAGAGCATAGCAAAGGGCACGCCAGCGTAGAGGAACATGGCCACGCCGGTTAGAGAGAGGTGCAGGAAATGTTCAGCGATGGCCGTGGGTACGGCGACCAAAGCAAAGAACAGCCGTTCAATGCCGTCGCTGGCCAGCGCTTTGGCCAGCTCCTGGTCAGCCTCATCGCTGAGATCGATGCCGGACGGGTCGCCAAAGGGAAAATAGGTGGCTTCAAAATCGACAGGAAACTCGCTGCTGGCCACCTCGTCAATGTTGGCCACCAGCATAAAGGCGGAAACGAGATCAAAGCTGCCCACGACCCCATCGTTGTTCACATCGGGAATCGCGCCGGGCAAGCCGGTGTCCGTCCCGTCCATACTGGTGTCGAAGATGTCCCCGGCGGCTCCGTCGATGAGAGCGGCATCAATGCCGGCGTTCAGCGAAGTGCGCAAATCTTCCATCATGTCGATGACCACAATGGGCGAAGAAAAGAAAAAGAAGGCAATGAGGCCGTAGGTAAACAGCTTGCTGGGATCGACCCAGCGGTTTGTCGGCACGATATTGTTTAGAACGTACCAGAAACCCAGAGCAGTCAGGGCCAGGATAAACATGCCGCCCAGCGGGGCAGACAGGGCATTTACCAGCAATTCGACGAAGTAGCCGACGTTGGCTGTCACCCAGCTGTTGATGCTCTCAGCAATGACGGCAATAGATAGCGTAGCCCGGTTGATGGCCCATAAAATCTGGGCCAGGGTATATTGCAGGAAGTAGATGGCTTCAGCGAGGTAATGGCCGGGATCAAGCATCTTGAGCCTCCTGGTTGTTTGGTGGAGTTGGCTTGTTGTCTGTCTTGCGGCGTTGGCGTGGCCGGGCTTGTCCTGAGAGCCGAAGCCCTGAGCGCAGTCGAAGGAGATGAAGCGTGCCACCAATGCTGAGGCCACCGGCAATGAACAGGATGAGGCGCCAGGAACTGCCGGTTGCTGGCCGTTTGTTGTCATCATCTGGATTGGCAGCATCGTCTGCGGAAGGTGTTGCCGTAATGGCCATACCTTCTGCCGGTTTGGGTGATGGTGTTGCCTCGACGCCTCCGTGAAGCAGCTCGCCTTCGGGAATAATAGGCGAAGGCACGACCGCTTCCGGGGCAGCATCGAAGTAGACACGGCCGTCGCTGTGGAAGGTGAAATGGTAAGCAATGCTTGCATCGCCCACCGTAATGCCAAAGCCGCGCAAACCACCTTCAGCTACAGCCAGGGATGAGATGTCGTCGAGTGGCCGTTCAAACAATAATTGGTACAAGCCACGCTCGACGGTCCACGAACAGCCCCCACTGGCGTCCGTCATGCAGTTTGGCGAAATCGGTGTTTCTTCAGGCAGCCTCTCCAACATGATTGTTTCGCCAACAACGGCCGTTCCGTCACTGTGGCGCAGCTTAACCGTCAGAGAAACCAGTTCGGCAGTCTGGGCAGACACCGGTTGGGTAGCGGCCAAGACGGCCCAGCCCCAGCAGCAGCCCAGCAAAACCCAATATCGGAACAGTCTGCGCCAGTTGGGCCAGTTAATTCTGAAGTAGTGTCGTTTTAGTCTCATCAATACAACTCCTGATCCCGCCAGCGGGGCTGTCCGTTGCGGTTGCGCGCCACGCGCCGGATGAAGCGTGGGCGGCGGGGATAAAAGAGAATGCCCAGGATAATCAGCGGGCAGACAATAAGCAGCGCCTCTAACATGCTCCTTCCCCTACCAGCGCCTGATGCCAGGCAATCAGTTCGGGTAGGCCGCCACCTGACTCGTCACTAAATGAGTACCAACCACGGCCGTTTCCTGTTACTAAAAGACCGCCGTAGCCCAGGAAGCGAATATCCCCATTCCGTTCCACTTGCTCCGCGCTGCTTAAAAAGCGTCGGGCGTAAGTCAGGCAGTTATCTACCCCAGGCAGCAAACGGGGAAGTTGTTTGGCTTGGGCTGCTGTGTTTCTTGGCGGCTGCTTCGGGCGCTGGTCAAAGCGGCGCGAGAGGGCGACAAGCTGCTGGTACTGTTCTGCGCTCAGGTGAGGAATATCTACGTAAGTCGCCTGGCTGTAGAAGCGGTACCGCCGTCCGGAGGGGTGGCGGCTGCCTGCCGAAACGACCTGTCGCCCTTCGCCCAGCGTTTCGATGTACTTAAACAGCCGCTTACGGCCGTTGGCCGGCGGCGCAGCGTCGCCATATCTACCGGCCAGCGTGCCGCCTGAATAGGCTTCATGGGTGTAGAAGTAAACGTGGTAGCCGCGTCCACTGGCCACAATAACCAGTGGCTCGTGTATCAAGGAGGCCGTCTGGCCCAACCAGTCGGGGAAAACGCGCTCTGCTTCTTCGTCAAAATCGAAGACAAGCAGAGCCCGGCCATCCCGTTGGCAGCCGCAGCGAATCCCCAGGTTGTGACGGCTTGGCCAACGACCGACGTCGGTTATGGTATAGACGGCCGTTTGCCAGCCTTTCAGTAATGGTCGTTTTAAGTCATCACCGCTGCGACCCAGCAGCACCGGCTGCAGGCCAAGTTGGATCAGACGTTTTGCTTTTTTACTGGCCATAACGCGCTCCTATGGATTTGGCCCTGGCCCGGCCCATAATGCCGGGTCTATCAGGTTGCCGTTTTGGTACACAATCCAGTGCAGGTGGCTACCCGTGCTGCAGCCCGTGGAACCCATCTCGGCCACGCTTTGACCAGCGCTGACAGGTCCAGAAGTCACCAGGAAACCACTCAGATGGCCGAAATAATGGAGGGTTCCACCACCGCTGACGCGCTGGTAGTTGCCCAGGCCTTCGTAGGGCGGCTGCGAGCCGGGAATATCTGAACAGTCTGGGCCGGTGCTGTTAGGCCCGGCGAAAGCAAGGGCACCGTCCACCGGCGACCAGATCAGCGTCCCCTGGGCGTTGGCAATGTCTACGCCGTTGTGAAACCAGGGCCGCTCAGAGGGACAACCAAACCCTGTGCCGTCAATGCCGGTATACAGTTCATGGCAGCCAAAACCGCGAGTGACAATACCGGTTGTAGGCCACAGGCCATCGCCGCTGCCTGGTTCGCCGCCACTGCCGGATTGGGTACCGCCATCGTCAAGGACAACCGGCGTGGGTAGTGGGGGTCGAAAGGCATCTGTAAACGGCCCTAGCGGGTCATTTTCCAGGTAAAACCAGACGGGCAGACCACCTTCCACCGGACGGTTCCAGTCGGTGATGAGGCCCAACTCGCGCACCTCGCCGTTAGGGACAACAAAACCAAGCACGATTTCACGTGCGCCATCTGGCGGAATGGGCGTCAGCTGCTGCGTCTCGTAGGCCGGTAGGCTGCGGGCAATGAGCGGTTCAGTTTGTGGCACCCAGCGTCCGGTCAGCAATGTTTCACCCTGCTGCACGCGGCGGACAAAGAATACGTCAGAGGCAGGCACAACCACTTCTTCGCCACTGTAGTTGGTCACCTGGATGGTGATGAAGTGATAGGTGGCCGCGTCATTGTTAGGGCTGGGCTGGGTTTCGTGGCCAGTGAGGCGAAAAACCAGGCCATCCGGGCCACCCAGGTAAACATCGCTGTTCATGTAAAAGGTGCCCACGCGGTAATATGGCGTCTCCAGCGGCTCCGGTGTGGTGTAGCCAATGAGAGGTAGGCCAGGTGTGGTGGTCGGTGGCAGGCTGCCATCAGGGGTGGTGGTAATGACATATGGCGTTGTGGTGACCCAGTAAGGCGTGGGCGTACTCGGGAACAGTGGCGTCACCGTCGTCCACGCCGGCGTGGTGGTGATCTCACCGGGAACGACCGTCGCTTCATAAACCGGTGTGGTTGTTCCTAGAAAGATCGTCACCGTTGGGCCGGGTTCGCCTGTGGCAGCTGCCCAGTATGCCGGGCCGGTTAGCGGAGCCGGATTCTCAACAAAGCCGATGATGCCGCAGCCTAGCGTGGTTAGTAGAATCAGGCTGCTTATCAGCAGCCTGCGAGCCCAAACACGTTTGCTCATCGTCTAGCCCTCACTCGCTCCCACCAATTGCAAGGGGCAAGTAAGTTTGCCAGCGCACTGACGTTTTCTGGAACCGGCTCGTTGACCACCACCTCATAGTTAAAGGTTCGGCTGTATTCATTCTCCGCGCCGAACAGCACCGGCCGCAAATGCAGCGTCGTCCCAGCCGGTGGTGGGTAGCCCTGCGGCGGCCTTGTATCGCCACAGCACGGCGCATAGGCATAGGTCACGCCACGTGCGCCCAGCTTATCGGCAATACCAATGGTGTAGCCTTGATCTACTAACTGGGCCGGGTCGGAGATGTTGTCGTAGATGAAGAAAGCATGGTCAGCCATATCTTGGGCTGAGCCTGCCGCAGCACTGTCATCGCCATTTAGCAACAAGGCAATGGCGTGACGGGCGGTGAGATCGGGATCACCCGCTTGGGATGCATCGTGCCATTGAGCGTAGAAGACGTCTTGCCCTTCAATCAGCCCACTGATAATGGCGGCGTGAAAACGGCCGTTTTGCGGGGTGTCGCCGCCCATGTCTATATCGCGCCACAATCCAGCCAGGACAAAACCCGGCGTGGTTTCGTCCGGCAGCCATTGGTTATGGGAATATGGGTTGGGAACGGCCGTGTCGGAGGCGAGAATCAGGCCATTGGAGGAGACGGTGAGCTGGCCCAACACTTCACCGTACAGGTTGGTAGTATAGCCATTGACTCCCAGGTTGAAGGTCACGCTGACGTCATCACAGGCTTCACCGTTGGCGATGAAGTCGTCGCACAAGTTGACTGCGCCAAAGTCGGCCAGGTCCAGGTAGGGCAGCGCAAGGTTGCTTTCTTCAATGATGTAATCCAGATGTCCAGGGGACAATTCACCTTGCCAGGTCAGAGTGCGCGTGGCCGGGTCGTAGGCTAAACCAGTAGCTGAATCGGGGACATAGTCTAACTGCTGCGGTAGTGTGTCCGTTAGTTGGTAGGCATGGGTCACGCTTTCGTAGTTGGCCAGCACAATTTCGTAGTGGGCCGTCGCACCTGGATGGAGAAAAGTGGGGCCGTTTTTGCGGATAACGGCATAGGGATTGTTGGGGTCGCTTCCCCCACCCTGCTCAATAACTGTGGCGCTGGTTGTGTCCAATGCACCGGGCAAAACGGCAGGTTGGTAGCCAAAACCATGCACATCAAAGACGGGGATATTTTCTGTGTACCGCTGCCCAGGCCCAGTGACAACCAGGCCGGTAGGTTCGTCTTCGCCTTGGGCCACGTCCAGTAAGATAAAGAAAGTAACTGGTGCAGGAATGGTGATCAGGAACAATATAAAAAGCAGCAGGCGTTGTTTGGTCATGGCGTTTCTCCTAACGCAGTACCACATAGGTGGTGTACACGTCTTTGTTGGTGACATCAGTTTGCAGGGAATCCCAGGTCAGGATGGCCCGATCCGGATTGAAAGGGTCGGAGGCGGCCAACAGGCGATAGCTGGGGCGCACGACGTTGCGCGGCAGCAGCGGAATGCCTGGGGTATCGGTGCAGCTGGTTGTGCCCAGCTCGCATTGGGTCTGATACGGCCGTCCAAAGCGCAGAAAGGTGGTGTCCACGGGTGGGTCGCCTGATTCGTAGATATAAAAGAAGCTGACCGATGGTGGCTCAGTGGCCATCGAAATAATAGGCGTGACATCCGGCCGGATCGCGCCGGTGGTGCCGCCGCTAAGCTCGCGGTTGGCCGTGACAGCTTCAGGACCACTCCAGGGGTATCCACCGCTGTCCGACCAGGCGGCGTAAACGGTGTATACGTCACGGCCGCCTGGCAGGGTGTTGCCGCTGTCCTGATACCAGGCCGTCCAGCCTTCGGGCACGGTGATGGAATCTTGTAAAACAAAGGGGCCTTCAAAGTCACCATTGACCAGAGCCTGCCCTGAGCCCGTCGAAGGGCTGCCATTTTGGATCACGGCCGAATCCCA
>CALBTC010000306.1 GCA_937967805.1 uncultured Anaerolineaceae bacterium | reverse complement strand
TGAACAAGGGCTTATGGAAAAGCCAAAAAGTATATTAAATAAATTGGTCTCAAATTTGGCTTTTACTTGAGCAAAACGGCCGTATCACCCCGGTCCCTGATTGTTAAGCTGTTGGTTGATTTGGGTATTAGCGAGAAATGGCAGGTGGAAAGGCAAACGGCCATCCCTAAATGGCAAATGCTTAGGGTATATGAGGCCGCGAAAATCCATAGCACCCCAACTGCCGCAGCGCCTGGCTGAAAGATATAGTCGTAGGCCACAGTCCACTCCATCTGCCATTCGTTGAGGACCTGTCTACCCATTCATAATAACTACTTTGTGCAGGCGATTAAGTTTCTGATAACGTCAGATCCAGTCCCTCTAAATCGACCAACGTCGCTTCATATTCTCCGGCCAACGCCTGCGCCGCCTCCGTGAATCCGGTTCAACTAAAAAAGGCATAATAGATTCGCCAATCTTGCCCGGTGTCCGGCAAGGCACTGCGGATTTTAGGTGTCTTTTCCTTAATCAATTCTCTGATAACACGACGGCTAACACGATCTTGCTGCCACTTGGCTTCCCCCAGCAACAGCGCTTTTTCACGCCAGCTAATGGCGGCAACGTCTACCTGTACCTGGCTATCCCAATGCGCGCCCACCTGTTCCACTGAAAAGGGAAGATTTCTGCGCCGTGCCTGAACCAACGTCCATTCCCGACAAAGTTCTTCAAATGTCGTCATGCCCACAAAGGCACGTAGCTGTTCAGCAATGCGTTCTTCAAGCTCTTCGTACAGCTCTTGGGCAATCAAATCGAGATTGGCACGTACAAAACGAAAGTAAAAACGCAGGTAATTGTCGGCCAGAACATACCGACTAGTGCGGGATGTTTGCCGCTTGTCCGGGGGCACGGTCACAGGCAGTTCCCGGCGCACATAATCCATATCAACCAGCTGTGATAAATAGGGGTCTGCTCCGGAACGATGGGGTAATTTAGCCTGCAAACCGATATCAGCCGGTTTACGCGCACCTTCGGCTATAGCTGCCAGAACCGATTGATAGTTTGTCAGGTCCCGTACCTGTTCACCAATGAGATAGTCCGGATCATTGCGGAACAAACCAACGTCCTGAAACAAGTTGGCCCGCAGGTTATCCAGGATAGACAAGTCGTCCGAAAACTGCTCCAGATAAGCGGGAACGCCACCTAAAATAGCATAGACAGCCACCCGTTGTTCGATGTTGTAGTTGGGAAAGAAAAGTTTGGTGGCGGAAAAAGGCAGCGGGTGGACGCGTAAGGGACCGGCCATACGTCCATACAAAGGGGCATCGGCGCCTAACAAGCGTTCCATCATACCTACATGGCTGCCGCACAACACCAGACACACGTTGCTAAACTTGAGATGATGGTCCCACGCATTTTGCAGCGCAGAAGGTAGACCCGGTTCTGACTGCACCGCATAGGGAAACTCATCCAATATAACGATGTGTCGTTGCTCTCCCTGGCAGGCTTCGGCCAGCATCTCAAATGCCTCTGACCAGCTTTCATAGCTAAACTGGCGTGGAACACGCTTGCCAGGATTGCCATGCTGCCAGACCTTCTTAGAAAACTGGGCCAACAAGACCGCAGAAGGAAAATGGGTGCCAACCCAATAAAGATAAGGATGGTTACTCGTCTTGGCCCAATGGACTAACAAGGTCGTTTTCCCCAGCCGCCGTCGCCCACTCACGGCGACCAACCGTGAGGAACGGCCGTGAAGCAGTCCGTTAAGTTCTTCCAATTCCCGCTGACGATCGACTAACATATCTAGCCTCTTTCAATTAAGGATATTACGATTAGCCTAATCGTAATATCCTTATCCTAATCTGTCAACATCAAAAGCAAAATTGTTTGTTCTGCAACCCAAACTGGATAAGCTTCTGCCAATCCTCTAGCGCTGGCAGCACCCGCTTATACGTACACCCTGGACCATCTCCGATAGGACAGCATCTCGATTGATTCGCTCCCACTGTTTAGACCACGATAGACATATATATTTTACTAACGGCCGTATGGGAACTTACACAACTGGTAGCGTACATAGCCACACTGTCCGGTGCCCTCCATTTAACACTACTATGCGAAGAAGATTAAGGTTATGCTGCTCCAACAGATATTCGAATCTCGCACGCCTTCCGGCCAACAACAAGTGGCGCGATGCACCTACGTCCCGCGCGGACGGCTGTTGCGCGTTGAGGCAACATCCGGCTTACTTTGCTTGGGGCGGGGATAGAAAATGATGAAAAGCACGACCAGGCCACTAATCACTACAGTAGCTTCTAACCACATGACGATTTCTCCTTTTGTGCATGTTTGAAGGGGATTATTGAATGGAGCCTCAGCCAATTGCGGATGACAAATGTCACGCGCTGCATCTGACGCTGAAGATTATCTTTTCAAGGGATTCTGTCCGTTAGGACACAAGGAGAAAGGAGAGGATGCGGCATCTGTCTGGAAAAGATTCACAAATTGAGTCCCCAAATACAACCCGTTGGCACACGCTATATGCCTGCCTTGAGCGCACGTTCGCCGGTCTATATCAGGTAGGGTAGGGAACCAAAAGCAAGGTTGTCTTACTGAGGGAAAAAGTGGTTGCCGAAACGGCCGTTTTCCAACAGTCTGTAGGCCAAAATTATCGACCGTGCCTCTAGTTCTCCTGACAAATAGGTATAGCTGACCTTCAGACAACGGCCGTTTCCCGCGTATTCAAAATCAAGACGGGAGAACATCTAATCATTACAGCGAGGAGACAAAACCAAATGTCATTAACACATTATTCGTCACCCCCTACCCCAGTGTGGTCATGCCTGACAAACAAACTTATTGTGCTACTAACGGCCGTATTCCTGGCCTCCCTTACCGTCTGGTCTATCATCACCCCGAACTTCCTGGAGAACCAATATGCGCATCTGCCGCCAGACCCTTATGGTTTGTCGCATACTGACCGCCTGGCGCTGGCACAAACGGCCGTTACCTACCTGCGCTTATGGGCACCGCCGGAGACGGTCATCCACCTGCTGGCGGAACAGACCTTACCAGATGGCACCTCACTCTATACACAAGCAGAACTAAATCATTTGGTAGACGTCAAACACCTGACAGATACTATTCGCATCGCTGGACTGGCTTCCCTGGGACTTTTATTCATATGCGTTCTCTTCCTGCGGTCACCCCTCTCCCGTTTCCACGCGCTACGGCAAACGGCCGTTGGCGGCTTTTTGATCATTCCGCTCACCTTTATTCTACTACTGTTTGCCTCTCTCCTATGGCCTCTCTTCTTTGTGAAGTTTCACGAGCTGCTGTTTGCGGCTGACACCTGGACGTTTGCGGACAAGGCCGGCCTCATTCGCCTCTTTCCTGAGTTGTTCTGGTTTCGCGTTGGCCAAACAATTCTCACCCGGCTGCTGCTGGCCGGACTAACAACGTTCCTGGTTGGTTCTGCTGCCTTCTTGTTCTTCCTAAAACGAGAAAATGCCCAAGGAGACATTATAAAAGAGACCTCAGAGAAATCGTGGATAGCTAACTATGCTCATGAAAAGCGCTGGCTGAAACTGGGATTACTCACCATCATCCCCAATGCCCTGATGTGGCATCTGCTTGGTTATACCTTCCAGCACTACAACTTCTCCCCTTTTATCAGTATTGGTTCTTTCATTGTTGCCATCCTGATCGCCCTCCCCACTGCTGCTGCCTTCGACAACACCCACCACAAACCCTTGCCTCACTATGAGCCGCTAGAGTTGCATGAATACTTGGTTTCGCTGCTTGGCCTGGGTGCCGTTTTCCTGGGTGTTGGTCTGCTATCTTTTGGTCTCACATCGCTGCTGGCTTTTCTGGCGCCGGGTATTGTTGCCTCGGGACTGTATATTCTCATCCTTGGTAGCGGGCAGTTAATGGCTGAATATCTCGGCCGTTGCCATCGCATTTTACCACCGGGATGAAATCTAAAATGTGGGTGCTGTCAGAATAATCGTTTGTGAACATCCTCCTCCCCCTCTCTCACCAGACATTTTTTGCCCCCTGTCCCCCATATTCTTCCATAGAACTTACCTGCTTCGAATCCTTCTCCCGCTACTCTTAATCCTCTTTCTAAGCCCCTTTTCCTCCCTGGATACCTCAAAAAACGTAGATACCCGCAGCCAAATATGGTGCGGATATTCTTTAAGGTTTGCGTCTCCGCCTCTGGTAGAGTCCCTGATTTTGGCCTATTCTAATGCAAATTCATTCTTTAGGCTGAACAGTACCCTTATACAGCAACCTTATACAGCATATATAAACAGCACACTTATACAGCACGCCGGCCTCAGGTGCGCGAACTGGGTGTAAACGTTGGCCGGCTTTTATGGGGACAATGAGGTGGTGCCTGACGATGGCGCCAGAAATAGGAAGGTGTTTGCCTGTTCATGCGCTTGCGTTTGCGCAGCGTCACGGCTTCGCCACAAGCTGGACAAACGCCTTCCGCCGGCGCAGCGGCGGAGGCCAGCACTTTCTCTCCGTTTGCGGTCAGTGCGTATTTCATGAGCGTTCCTGAATCAGGTGGTCGGGAAGAATCTTGACTAACTCCCCGCCTGCTTCTCCCTGTGCATGATACCAGCCTCTGTAAGGGTCTTCAAGTAAAAACTGAGGCCATGCTTTCAGCAAATAGGCGACGTTTACTGATTGGGATTTTATCAAGCTGGCTACCCTGACAACAGCGTGTTCATTCGGTACCACACACAAGACCAGGGGGAACCAGTCGCTGCCCAACGCCTCACGCCAGTTACCGCGAGACCGGGCCAGTTCATAACTTTGTACCTTCTTTTCCCAATTGGTGTTGCGCGTGTCAGTTTCGATAAACAAGTGAGCTTCTTCTTTATCCCCCTCGCGCCCAATGACGGCGTAAGCATCGGGTCGCACCAATTCCCGGTCGCCGTCCCGGATAATGCACGCCATTTCGTTAAACCAGACCATCTCATTGCCCGCCCGGTTAGATTTCTCTTTCAAGCGGGTGTAAATCTCCGCAGTCATCACGTGATGGCGGACGAGCGGGTTGTCGGCCAGGATGGCATAGTATTTAGGGTTGTAGGCAATCGTCCGGGATGATTGCAGACCGGATCGGGCGGCCAGAATCTCACGGGCCACGTCGCCTAAACCATAGAGGGCGCAACGTTCTAGACGCAGGTCGCTCAGCATATCCCGATAGGTCATGGTGGATATCAGCACGCCCCGGTCAGCCTGCAGCTTCAGCCTTCTGTTAACCGTGGATAAGGAGGTGCCAGGCGTCCAAAACAACCGCTGAATCTGCTGCCGCGAGAGGATGCCAACACCCAACAAGGTCCTGAGGATGTTGTAATCACGCACGGTAATCATGCTGTTTTGGATAAGTTTGTTGGCTTTAACCTTTGTGGCATCACCGTCGTAAATCTTTAGATTGGGTGTATAACTGCGAAACAGGGGGGTGCCTGGTTGTCTGCTATAAGGATCTACGAGCGGTATATGGGTGATGGCCGGCAAGAGTTCATCTGGATGTGAGATTGTTGTTAACATATTCTTGTCTCCTGTGTGATTCTTTATTCGCTTTCATCAAGGCGGATGACACGGGCAATACGCCCGATCACATCCCGTGATATGGGGGTACCCAGGCGGTCGCTGGCCCGCCTTGCCGCTAATTCCTGGGTGTCGCTGACACCGGCGGCCTGGTTAGCCAGATACTGCATGGTCTCCTGGACCGGGATGTTGACGGCAGCCAGCACCTGTTGGTGCTGCGCCAGTTCTGTGTTTTTCTGGCCCAATTCTGCTTCCCGCCTGTGCAGTGCCTGCGCTGCCGAGTTGTATTCAGATTCTGTTTGACTTAGCTTTGTTTCGGCTGTATGCAATGCTGCCTGAACTTCGTGCAATTCCTCCTCGGCCATGTGCAGTTCCGTTTGGGTCTTGTGCAACGACTCTTCGGCCGTGTGTAGGCCCTGGGCTGTAGTGCCGACCTCAGCAGTCGCCTGGTGTAATTCTGTTTGCGCCTGGTGCAGCTCCGTTTGGGTTTTGTGTAATTCCGTTTCGGCTGTGTGCAGAGCCGCTTCGGCCTCGTGCAAGTCTGTGCGCGTTTGCGCCAGTTCCGCACCCTGTTGGTGCAGCGCTTGCTGCCGTCGCAGCAGATTGGTAATCACGCCACCCGCGCCGGGTACACTGACCACCTCACCCAGGTAAACAACGATAAGCGGCAGGGCGATGGCATTGGTCGTCAAGCGTACCCATTGCAGCCCGTCCAGCTGGCGCAAATGAAGCAAGGTCAAGGTGTTTGTATTCAACTCCACGTGGATGCCATGCAGGAAGTTGGCGATAACGGAGATACCGCCCAGAAAGATGAGTCCCAGCCACAGGGCATGGGTGCCCTCATCGTGGACTTCCGGCTCTCCTAACTCTCGATTCACCCGCCGCCCGCGCCGCCGCTGCTGGATGGTGTAGGCCATGACCGCCAGGGCGCCGTCTACGGCCGCGGCCGCCAGATAGCCCACCCACTTCTGATTCTCCTCTTCCAGGATGGCAA
>CALBTC010000305.1 GCA_937967805.1 uncultured Anaerolineaceae bacterium | reverse complement strand
ATTTCATGTATGCCGGTGGTGATGATTACGCGTTGTTGTCCGTCTACGATCCCGATGGCTACAACACGGCCATCAACTGGCGGCAGCCGGTCATCGACTGGATCATGGCGCAGGACTCCTCGCCGGAAAACCCGATTGATGCCGCCATTGCCGAATTGACCATGCCGTAAACCGTTTGACAATCGACCGGCAATTTTGTATGGTTACGCCATCATGAACGACTGGCTGATTGTGACCAACGCTCCTGTACCTACCCGCCCCGTTGCCTGGGCAGCGGGAGGCTGGCGTTTGTCGCACATGCAGCACGCAAAATCACTCATCTAACCCAACGACTGATCTGCAGCTGTGAAAACGCTCCGCCCCGTGTCTGCCCGGCACGGGGCTTTTTCATTTTGGCCATTGGAGATCAAGATTGATATTTATTTGCCACAGAGGAAAAAGAGAAATCAGAGGATTGAAAGCAAATCTCTAAAATCTCTGTGGCTAAGGAAATCTAAATATGAAGATGAGTCGATTGATGAATGAAACGCTGAGGGAGGCTCCGGCGGCGACTGAAGTGGCCGGGCACCAACTGCTGCTGCGGGCCGGGTTTGTGCGGCAGGTGGCGGCAGGGGTGTTTAGCTATTTGCATTTGGGGCAGCGCACGCTGCAAAAGTTGGAAGCGATCATGCGGCAGGAGATGGACGCGCTGGGCGGGCAGGAGATCAAAATGCCGCTGGTGCATCCGGCGGCGCTGTGGCAGGCATCGGGGCGCTGGTATGAGATTGATGCGGAGTTGGGGCGGCTGGTGGATAGAAACGGCCGTTCCCTCACCCTGGCCCTTTCCCATGAAGAAACCCTGGCCGAGCTGGCCCGACAAGAAATCCACTCTTACCGGCAGCTGCCGCAAATGGCCTACCACATCCAAACCAAATGGCGCGACGATCCGCGCCCACGCGCCGGGCTAATCCGCAGCCGCGAATTTACCATGCTAGACAGCTACAGCCTGGATATAGATGAAGCCGGTTTGGACGAACAGTACCAGGCACATCGTGCAGCATACTTCCGCATTTTTGCCCGCTGCGGCCTGCCGGTGCTGGCCGTGGAGGCCGACGTGGGCATGATGGGCGGCACGCTGGCCCATGAGTTCATGTACCTCACGCCGATTGGCGAAGATACGCTGCTGCTGTGCGACGGTTGTGGCTACCGCGCCAACCGCCAGGTGGCCACGTTCCGCAAGCCGCAAGATGTGACTATCACGGAAACGATGCAGTTTATAGTAGAGATGGTGGTTGGAGAAGAAACCATGGAGCAGGTGGTTACGGCCGTTCTCCCTCAAAACGCCCAAATCAACGAAACCAAGCTGGTGCACGTGCTGGATGCCCAGCGCCTGCGTCCAACGGCCGAACAAGCCACCGACGTCTGGCTTTTGGACGATGGCGTGGACCGGGCAGGCTGGCACGGAGCGGTGGATAACGTTGCCGACATCACTGCTGCGCAGGATGGCGACGCCTGCACGAACTGCGGCCGGCCGCTGCGCACGGCGCGGGCGGTGGAGGTGGCCAACATTTTCAAACTGGGCACGCACTACAGCCAGACAATGGATGCCACGTTTGTTGATGAACAGGATGAAGCGCGGCCGATTGTCATGGGGTGCTACGGTATTGGCGTCACACGACTGCTGGCCTGCCTGGCCGAACATCACCACGACAAAGACGGACTTTGCTGGCCGGTGGCAGTCGCCCCGTACCAGGTGCATCTGCTGGCGCTGCGGGGTGGGGAGGAAACGGCCGTTGCCCTTTACACGCAATTACAACAAGCCGGCATCGAGGTGCTGTTTGATGACCGGGACGAGCGACCGGGCGTCAAGTTCAATGATGCTGACCTCATCGGGCTGCCGCTGCGCCTGATGGTGAGCCGGCGCTCGCTGGCCGCTGGTGGCGTGGAGGTGAAGGCGCGGGCTGGGGGAGAAACGGCCGTTGTGCCCTTAAACAATTTGCCGGCTTATGTAACAAACTGGCTGGCCAACGCTTAGATTTTCACCGCGGAGGGCGCATAAAATGCAGCGGAGAACGCAGAGATTTTGTGTTAATTTTCTCTGTGTCCTCCGCGCTCTCCGCGGTTCATCCTTTATTGGTATCCGAAAGCGTCTTTTTGGTGACACTCCCCCCTATTTCATGCAGATTTCATGCAAAACGCATGAGATTTTGTCCCCGATCTCATCATAATTTCGGATGGGCAAGCCTCTTTGGCTCACTAATGAGCAGGTGCTGGCCTCTTATCTTCCTCCGTCTACAAAATTCATAGGGGTTTTTTGTAGACCGAAAGGGGCACAGTTGACAACAACTTTGCCCCTCGTTTCGACCACCAAATTGAGAAACTATTCTGTGTCAATGGAGGTGAATTGGGAAAAACGTATGAAATTAAGAAGGATTAAAGAAGCAAACAAGTTTTATCAAGTTAATAACGCCACATTCCTGAGAGGAGGAATACCCATGTTTTATCAAAAACGCTGGGCATTGATTGCCCTATTTGTTGCTTTAGGTGCAGTTGTTTTGGCAGCCTGTACCCCGGCAACCGAAACTGTAACTGTAGAAGTTACGCGCGTTGTAACCGAAACAGTTGTTGAAGAAGGCGAGACCGTAGAAGTTACCCGTATTGTAACCGAAACGGTAGTTGAAACAGTTGAAGTTGAACCCGAGGTTGAAGCCGGTCCGAAAGACCTGATCGTCTGTATGGCGCAAGAGCCGGACAGCCTCTATCCGTACGGCACCTCCATGCTGGCAGCCCAGGCTGTGCAGCATGCCATCTTCGAGAACAATACCACCACACTGTCTTACGCTTACCAGGCACGTGGTCTGGAAAAAGTGCCCAGCCTGAACGATGGCGATGCAGTTGTCAATGAGGTTGAGGTCAATGCCGGTGACACGGTTGTGGATGCTGCCGGTAACGTGGTGGCTGTTGAGGAAGGTACCGTGCTGATCAACAGCGCCGGTGAGGAAGTGACCTTTGATGGTACACCCGTCATGATGGAGCAGATTGTCGTTGACTTCACCATGAAGCCGCGCGTCTGGAGCGATGGTACGCCCGTAACGGCGAACGACTCTGTTTACAGCTTCAACGTCCTTGCCGACCCCGACACCCCGGCCAGCAAGTTCACGGTTGAGCGTACCGCCAGCTACGAAGCCACCGGTGACCTGACCACCCGTTGGACCGGCGTTCCCGGTTTCAAGGATTCCACCTTTTTCGTCAACTTCTGGCAGCCCCTGCCCGAGCATCTGTGGGGTGGCCTGAGCGCTGCAGAGATGTTGGAAGCAGAAGCCACCAGCCGCATGCCCGTTGGTGATGGCCCCTTCGCCATCCAGGAATGGATCGCCGGCGACAGCATCCGTTTGGTTCCCAACGAGTTTTACTACGTTGAAGACCAGCCCTATCTGGACAGCCTCACCTACAAGTTCATCCCGGACACCAACCAGCTGATCGCTCAGCTGCTCTCCGGTGCCTGTGACATTGGAACACAGGACGGCATGGATGCCGGCCAGGCGCCGTTCCTCATCGAAGCTGAGAACAACGGCCTGCTCACCCCCTACTTCCAGACTGGTACCGTTTACGAGCACATCGACTTCGGCATCAACAGCTATGGCGACTACGGTGATGGCGTTGGCCGTCCCGACTGGTTCGAAGACGTACGCGTTCGTCAGGCGATGACGATGTGTACCGACCGTCAGTCGATGGTTGACAATATTTTGTACGGCCGTTCCGAAGTCATCCACACCTACATCCCCAGCGTGCATCCGCTCTACCCCGAAGGGTTGACCGAGTGGCCGTACGATGTGGAAGCAGCCAACGCGCTGCTGGATGAAGCCGGCTTTGTGGACAGCGATGGTGACGGTATCCGCGAGGATCCGGCCACCGGTACGCCTTTTAACGTGACGTTGGGCACGACCACCGGTAACGAGATGCGTCAGCAACTGACCCAGATCTTCAAAGAGAACCAGCTGGAATGTGGTATCAACGTTGAGCTGTACTACCTGCCCGCCAGCGAATGGTTTGCTGATGGTCCGGATGGCCCGCTGTTCGGCCGTCGCTTCGACCTGGGCGAGTTTGCCTGGTTGACCGGCGTTGAGCCAAGCTGTACCTTGTATCTCTCCTCCCAGATTCCTGGCCCCGTTGAAGAGACTGTTCCTGGTCACTACAACCCGACGCAAGCCTTTGCCGGTTGGGGTGGTCAAAACGATACCGGCTGGATCAACGAGGAGTTTGACCTGGCCTGTAACCGTGCTTTGGGTGCCCTGCCTGGTACCGAGGATTACGAACAAGGTCATACAGATGCTCAGATCATCTTCTCTGAGCAGGTTCCGGTTATTCCGCTGTTCCTGCGCCTGAAGGTAGCTGCGGCCCGCCCGAACGTTTTGAACTTCGGTGTGGATCCGACGCAGAACTCTGAGCTTTACAATATTTACGAGATAGATATGCAGCAGTAAACGCTTTGAAATGACGTGATTTAGAGAGGCGATGCCGAAGCATCGCCTCTTTTTTATGGTTTGTAATTGTGGCTCAAACGGATTCGTTAGCAGATAAATGTGCTTCGGCTAAAACGGGAGCGAAAGCGGCAGCACAGCGGTGGTAGGCGTCGGAAAGATTATATTCTCGGGCCAGGTTCAGCACGGTTGAGGCGTGTTTGCTTTCCAGCGCCAAGAACCGTATGTTGTTTTGATGTTTTTCTCCGTAATCGACGAAGTAGTTGATAAGTCGATGATGTGCCTGGGGGAGGTGGCCCTGGGCAACGGCCGTTTCCTCTGCATATTGGCTCAACAAAGGATGCAGCCGGTAGCGAGTTTGTCCGGCTTCAGCGTTGGCAAGCTGGCAGAGGGACAGCGCGTACAGCTTGCGCAGATAATCCTCTGTATGCTTGAGCGAGAGTTGGGCCACGGCGGCGGCTGCCGCAGGGGAAAACGCTCGCCCGCCAAACAAGCCGGTCAGGGCAAAAAAGCGCTGCAAGTTTTCATCTAACAGGGCAAAGCTGGTGGCAAACGAAATTTGCACGCTTTGGTCTTCAAACACCAGTTCAGAAAGCTGCTGCTGTGTGTGCAGTAACCTTTCCAAAAACTCTTTTGGCGACCAGTTTGGCTCGTACGCCAGGCGGCTGGCGGCGATGGCCACGGCTAGCGGCAGGTGCCCCAGCAGATCGGCAATTTGGGAAAGGATTTGTGCGTTGGCGGCAGCCGTTTCTTCATTCAAAAAGTGGCTGAATAACTTAAGCGAGATTTGCCGCGAGGCGTCAAACGGACCTACGTCCAGCCGGTGCATCCCCACTGTAGCAAACAGGTCATGGCGGCGGGTGGTGAGGAGCACGGCCGTTTCCCCCGTTGAGGGCGGCAGCAGCGGCAAAACATCCTGTCCGTGCCACACATCATCCAGCACGATCAGCACGCGCTTATCGGCCAGCAGCTGCCGTACCATCTGGCCGCGGCTCTCCAGGTCAGTATAAACGTTCACGTCCTCGCCATAGGCACGGGCAAAAGCTGTCAGGATGTTCATCGGTTCAGAGCGGTGCAGATTGGCCCAGAGGACGCCACCGGGAAAGTGAGGGCGCAGCCGGTAGGCAATGTGCGCGGCCAGGGCGGTTTTGCCGGCACCGGCCATGCCTTGCAGGCAGCAGGCGCGGGCAGTGGGATCCGTGAGCAGGATTTCTTCGATTTGGCTGATGAGCGGCTGGCGTCCGACAAAATAGGGCAGGGCCGGGATGGCCTGGAACGGTGCGGAGGGAACGGCCATATTCGCCAAAGGGATGCGATTGGTAGGAGCGGCATGCAGCATTCGCTCCGCCACTTCAGTGAAACCGGCTGCCGTCAACAATTGCGCCATTTCGGTTGGTGTGAGGTGCAGCGATTCGGCCAGCTTCACCAGATCAGAATAGGAACGGGGGCGCTTCACACGGCCGTCTAGCCAGCTTAAAATGGTGGGTTTGGGGATGCCCGTCAGGCGCGCCAGTTGCCCCGCAGAATAGCTGGAGCGGCTGACAAACTGCTGCAATGCATCGGCAAAATCGGCGGTTTGGCTCATGCCGTAATTATAATTTTGCGCAGCAAAAGTGGGAATATTTCCAAGCTGATTTTCATGATTCAGAGGAGGAGGCACGCTTCGACGGCAAGCTGGAAAAGGCGGGCGCGGGTGCCGCTTTCTTTTTGCCAGTTACGGCCGTCCCAAGAATCCCCCGTTAAATCATCGCCGCCGTAGAGAAGCTGGCCAAAGCGCACGCCGCGGAACTGGGCCACGGCAAAAAAGGCAGCGGCTTCCATCTCTACTACGTGGCAGCCCTCTTCGCGGCGGCGGGCGATGCGCGCGGGCGTTTCGCGGTAGATGGCGTCGGTGGTCCACGTTTTGCCCACGACGTAAGGAACGTGGTGTTTTTGCAGCGCCTGCTCGATGGCCTGCACGGCCGCGGGGCTGGCGGCCACTTCCCGGCTGGGCGGTAAATAATGGTAAGAGGTGCCTTCGTCGCGAACGGCCGTTGCCGGCACCACCACCTGCCCCAGCCCAATTGCCCCATCCAGAACGCCACAGCCGCCGCAGGCAACAAAGTCACGGCAGCCCAGGGCAATCAGCTCATCCAAAAAACCGGCGGCCAGCGGCGCGCCCACGCCGGGATGCACCACGGCGATGCGTTTGCCATTGACGGTCATCTCGTAGACGGGGTTATGGCCAATTTCTGAGCCGAGATCGTGGACTTTGTGTAAACGGCCGTCGCCGTTCATCTTCTGCAGCACGTCCTGAAAAAAGCAAAGCACGCAGCGCCGGGCGATGTCCATCGGCTGCAGCAGTTCATGCGGCTCGATGAGGGCACTGCTGTCCGGATCAAATTCAAGGATGGGGTAAGATTCGTGGTTCATAGGTCACTTCCGGGAATGTGTTGAAGAATTTTACTGCGGTTCAGCTTTTTAAGGATTGGGCATGAGCCTGACGCTGCGACGCGTGTTGATCAGCAAAATGCCGCCGCCAATGAGCACCATGCCCAGCACCATCCAGATGGTAATCGTCTCGTTGAGCCAGAGCACACCAATAACCGCCGCCACTACCGGAATGACGTAGCTGGTGAGCGAGAAGGCCGTCGCGCCAAACCGCTTGGTGATGTTAAAGGCCAGCATCTGGGCGGCAAAGGCGCCGATGAAGGCAGCGTAGACCAGCGAAAACCAGCCGCTGCCGGTCACCTGGGAAAGGTCAAAGCCGCGCAGCCAAATGGCAATGGGCATGACGGTTAGTCCAGCGACGGTGAGGCGTACGGCCGTGACGTCAAACGAACTAAACTGCTGCATTCGCCGCCGAATCACAATGGTGCCCGCCGTTTCAAACAGCATGGCCGATAGGACCAGTCCGTAGCCAATTGGACTACCTTGCGTTACATCGGGCAGGCCGGTTTCGCCGCGTAAGACAATGAGCATGGCCCCACCGAGCGCCAGGGCCACACCCAACACCTTACGCGTGTTCATCTTTTCATCGGGCAAGAAAAAGTGGGCGGCGATGGTGATGTAGGCCGGGGCGGTAGTGATGAGCAGGGCGGTAACCCCACTGGATTGAAACGTCAGCGAGGAGACAATCGCCGTCATGGGAATGGCGGTGCTGAAGATGCCCAGGAAGGTGGCATAGAGCCATAGTTTGCGGTCGGTTGGAATAAGACGGCGGCCGGAGAAGGTGTAAACCACCACAAAGGCCAGGCTGGCCAGCAGCAGCCGGATGCCAACAAACACCATCGGGTCAAACTGCCCCACGCCGACGCGCATAACAACAAGGTTACTGCCCCACAAAAAGCCCAGCAGGCCCACGTAGGGAAAAGCTTTGGTATGCATAAGAGGCGAATGATAGCCGGTTGCGTGGGATTTGTCAGGGGGAGATTATGGCACCGGCAAGCCTACTACTTTTTTGTGGTAAAGAAGCGGCGAATCTTTTGGCTTAGGGAAGGCGAAGCTCTGTCAGGATCGCGGCGGAAGCGTTTTTGCCACCAGCCGGAGCCGCCGCCGGAAACGGGTTTCCAGCCGTTTTTTTGCAGCATGGTAACGAGATCGCGATGCACGCTTTGGTGGGCGGCGTTATGTTGGTCCGGCGCGCCGTCTGCCATGCGGCCGAAAGGTATTTCGGCCGATTTGCCCGCGGTGTAACGGCCGTTTGGCCCCTTCGCCTCCGCTTCAAACCAGAGCAAACCATAGTTCAGACCGCCATGCTCGCCGCCGCCGACGTTGTGGTAAGTGCTGTATCTGATTGTGCAGTAATCCCAATCCTGGGGAGACTTATCCATCAGTTTCTTTTTAGGTCGTAGCCGCAGTTTCTTACTGCGTTGTGAAGGCGCGATAAGAAATCGCGGCTACAGATTTCATCGTTTTGTCGAGGAGTGAGCATCCTCAGATGCGAACGGCTTTAGACAAACCGCATACTCCGATGCTGCTCAGCAAAAGCCTCAGGATGCTTACTTAGGGCATCAGCAGAACCGGTTCGATATGCTCCATTGCCCAGTCGATCTCTTCTTTTTTGATGACCAGCGGCGGGGCAAAGCGAATAACATTTTCGTGCGTTTCTTTACATAAAATTCCACGCTCTTGCAGCGCCTCGCAGAAGCGGCGGGCGCGGGTGTGCAGCTCGACACCGATGAACAATCCCTTGCCGCGCACCTCTTTGATGTGGTCGCTTTCCACGCGCTGCAGGCGGCCCTTAAAATATTCGCCCAGCTCATGAGAACGGGTTACCATTTTCTCATCCACCAATGCTTTGAGTGCGGCGCGGCCAACGGCCGCCCCCAGCGGATTGCCGCCAAACGTGCTGCCGTGGTCACCGGGATGGAACAGCCCCAGCACATCGTGGTCGGCTAATACGGCCGAAACCGGGTAAAAGCCACCGCTCAACGCCTTGCCTACAATGGTAATGTCCGGCTTCACGCCTTCATGCTCACAGGCGAACAGTTTGCCGGTACGGCCGAATCCCGTTTGAATTTCGTCAGCCACAAACAGCACATTGTGCTTCTGGCAAATCTCATAAGCCTCTTTAATAAACCCTTCGCGCGGAATGATGACGCCGCCTTCACCCTGGATAGGCTCCACGAGGAAGCCGACGGTGTTGGGGGTGATGGCCGCTTCTAATGCGGCCGTATCGCCGTAGGGAATCATGACAAAGCCGGGGGTGAAAGGACCAAAGTTGCGCTTGTAGCTCTCTTCGCTGGAGAAGCCGACGATGGTGGTGGTACGGCCGTGGAAATTGCCCTGGCAAACGATAATTTGTGCCTGATTGGCCGGCACTTTTTTAACCTCGTACCCCCATTTGCGCGCGGCTTTTACGGCCGTTTCTACCGCCTCAGCGCCCGTATTCATCGGCAGTGCCATCTCGTAGCTGGTCAAATCACACAGCTCTTTGAGAAACGGCCCCATCTGGTCATTACGAAATGCGCGGGACGTTAACGTGACACGGTGCATCTGCTCGGTGGCGGCCGCCAAAATGCCAGGATGACAGTGACCCTGGTTTACGGCTGAATAGGCCGCCAGGCAGTCCAGATACTTTTTGCCGTCTACATCATAAACCCAGACGCCCTCTGCTTTTTCAATCACCACGTCCAGCGGGTGATAGTTGTGGGCACCGTAGGTTTCATCGAGTTCAATAAATTTTTGACTGTTCATTGTTAAATAAACTCCTTGCCATTGCGTTTTGGGGAAATTGGGGGCAATGATGCTTCCAAGTTGCAGGACTGGCAGTCCTACAACTTGCTGCCTTTTTGAATATAATGTGAAGGACTGCCAGTCCTAATGACGATAAAAAAAGCCTGATCAAATCGGACAAATTGTCCGGTCATCAGGCTTTGCTCAGACAACGCACCACGGTAGGTACGCCGTCATCTTTTCACAAAAACTATATTGTTTTCTGGGGTCCATTATAGATTTGGTTAAGGTTTCTGTCTATGGGGAAATGAATGAAAAGCAATCACGAATTGAACGAATAGACAAATGATACGAATTATTCCGGACAACCATTCGTCTTATTCGCCCATTTGTGTCATTCGTGATGAAAAATCGTTAGCGCACACGGCCGTAAACACCCTCAATCATCCCCTGCCCCGCATCCGACTGCAGCCAGGCCAGGAAGGCCCGCAGTTCGCCGGCAGGCTCGCTTTCTGTAGCGGCCAGGAAATAGAGCGGGGTGGTGAGCGGGTAAGTCTGGTCTGCGGTTGTGAGAGACGTGGCGGAACGGCCGTCCAGCGACAGCATCTTCACATTGGTGGCTTGGCTGGCGCTGCTCATACTGCTGTAGCCGATGGCGGCGGGATTTTGGGTGACGGCCGTTAACATCGCCTCATCCCCCGTTTGCAGCAAAGCGTTGGGGTTAATGCGCTGCTCGGCCATGAATTGCTGGCGCAGCAGCGTGCGCAGCCCGGCGCCTTGCTCCCGGCTCAGCAGCACAATCCCCTGGTCTGCCCCGCCGAGCGACTGCCAGTTGGTGAGACGGCCGTTAAAAATCGCCTGCACCTCGGCGCTGGTCAATGCCTGCACCGGATTATCCGGATGAACGACGATAACCAGGCCATCCAAAGCAACCGGGTTAAAGTAACGTTGATTGCCTTCCGGAATGTGGTGCAGCAGCACGGCATCCAGCAGGCCGTTGCCTAAATCAACCACCAGGGCTGCACTGTTGGCCACCACAAATTGCAGTTCAACCTGCGGGCGTTCTTGCCCGTAGGCTGTTTCTACCAGCGGAATAATTGCGCTGGCGCTGCTGCTGACGCCAATTTGTAACAGTGCGGGGGAACTGTCGGCTGGCAGAGTTGGCGGTGGGGCGGGTTCGCTGTTGCAGGCAACGGCCGTTGCGCCTGCCAACAAAACCAGCAGCCAGATCAATCTTTTCATGGATTAACCACCAAAGAAGGAGATGAGCAGGAAGACGGCGCCAAACAGGGCGACGTAGGCGGCAAACCCATACAATGTGTGGTTTTTTACCCAGGTGAGCAGCCAATGGATGCAGGCGTAGCCGGTGACCCCGGCGGCAATGAAAGAGGCGACGTAAACGCCGCTAGAAAAGTCGTTGCCGCTGGCGTCGAAGATGTCCAGAATGGCCTGCAGGCCGGCACCCAAAATGGCGGGAATGCCCAGCAAAAAGCTGTAGCGGGCCGCCGTGGGGCGGTCCAGCCCGCGCGACAGGCCGCCCACAATGGTGCTGCCGCTGCGCGAGACGCCGGGGAAAAGGGCCACCATCTGAAACAGGCCAATGATGATGGCATCGGTCCAGGTCATTTGCGCTATATCTTTTTTGCCAGAGTGCATCCGTTCGCCGAGTATGAGGAGAACGGCCGTGACCAACAAAAAGCCCGCTGCGGCCCGAGGGCTGCTAAAAACGTCTTCAAAAAAGCCCTGCAGCGGCAGCCCAACGATGATCACCGGCAGGGTGCCGGCCACGATGAACCAGCCGAGACGCGCGTCGGAGCCGGCGAACGATAGGCGATGGGCCAGGTCGTGGAGAACGGCCGTGACAATATCCCACAAATCGCGCCAGAAGTAGGTAAGCACCGCCAGCAATGTGCCCGCATGAACCAGCCCGATCAGCGTCAGGTCCGGGTTACTCATCTGGAAAATCTCCGGCAGCAGCACCAGGTGCCCCGAGCTGGAAATGGGCAAAAACTCCGTAGCCCCCTGAATAAACCCAATAATAATCGCTTCGATGATTGACATAAATATTTTCCGTAAATATCATTCTGAACACAGTGAAGAATCCCTTTGAAGATCATTTTGTGACAGCCTTGTCCGCGAAGGATGAACTTTGTAGGGATGCTTCGTTGCACTCAGCATGACAATTATGCTTTGTAATGTTGTAAAAAGTCCGCGCCGAATTGTGCCAACGTTCCCTTGCGGATGGCCTCTCGCATTTGGTGCATTAGGTTGATGAGAAAGTGCAGATTGTGCACAGAAAGCAGCATGTGGCCCAAAATTTCGTTGGCCTTCACCAGATGGCGTATATAGGCGCGGCTGAAATGACGGCAGGTGTAGCAGCCACAATCTGCGTCAATGGGCTGCGGATCGCGGCTAAATTGGGCGTTGCGCAGGTTCATTCGCCCGCCCAGCACAAAAGCGGAGCCGTGTCGCGCCAGCCGGGTGGGCAGCACGCAGTCAAAAATATCCACACCGCGCATTACGGCGTTGACCAAATCATCCGGCGCACCCACGCCCATAAGATAGCGCGGTTTGTTTGGCGGCAGGATGGGATGCAGCACCTCCAGCACCACATGCATTTGCGATTTGGTTTCACCCACGGCCAGACCGCCGATAGCATAGCCAGGCAAATTGAGGTCGGTGACAAAACGGCCGCTTTCCTCCCGCAAATCGGCAAAAATGCCCCCCTGCACAATGCCAAACAGCGCCTGGTCTCCCCTGGTTTTGGCCGCCAGGCAGCGCTCCAGCCAGGGATGGGTGCGTGTGAGCGATTGCTTGACATAATCGTAATCATCGGGCGGCGGGCATTCATCAAAAGCCATGATGATATCGGCCCCCAAATTTTCCTGGATGGCGATGCTGCTTTCTGGTGTGAAGCGGTGGCGTGAGCCATCGAGGTGACTCTGGAAAGTAACGCCATCGGCATCAATTTTGCGCGTGTCGCTGAGGCTGAACACCTGGAAACCGC
>CALBTC010000304.1 GCA_937967805.1 uncultured Anaerolineaceae bacterium | reverse complement strand
TTTTTTTGATCAGGGTGTACAAACGGCGATAAATTGCGTAAAATATAACGCACCGTGTTATATTTGGTAACGCACTGTGTTAAATTCAAGGTGATAGTGATTAGATGGGGCAGCCTGTTGGCTGTTACGGCCGTCTAACAAATCGAGTTTAAAAATGAGCCAACCACCCACGCCCTCCCGCTCAGATAGTGACGCTGTGTTTGATTACGTCGTTATTGGGTCCGGTTTTGGCGGCAGTGTTTCCGCCATGCGCCTGACCGAAAAAGGGTACCGTGTGCTCGTGCTGGAGCGCGGCAAACGGTATCATGCCCAAGATTTCCCCAAAAGCAACTGGAACGTTTTTAAATATTTGTGGCAGCCGGCGCTGCGCTGCTTTGGCATTATGGGCATTAACTTTTTAGATGACATGATGATTCTAAACGGCAGTGGGGTAGGGGGCGGCAGCCTGGTGTACGCCAGCACCCACATCGAGCCGGGCGAACGCTTTTATGAAGCGCCGGAATGGGCCGAGCTGGCTGATTGGCGGGCTGAGCTGGCACCTCATTTTAAGACGGCCAACCGGATGCTGGGCGTGCGCGAAAATCCGCTCTTTTGGCCGGCCGATTATCGCCTGCAGGAAATTGCCAACGAAATGGGCCAGGGGCATACCTTCAAGCCTACGCCGGTGGCTATCTTCTTTGGCGATCCAGGAGAGACGGTGCCGGACCCGTTTTTTGGCGGGGAAGGGCCAGACCGAACAGGCTGTGTGCACTGCGGTGGCTGCATGGTGGGCTGCCGCCACAATGCCAAAAATACGCTGGACAAAAACTATCTTTATTTTGCCGAAAAATGGGGGGCTGAAGTGCGGTCTGAGGCAAATGTGTTGGGGATACGGCCGTTATACGGCCCCCAACCCGGCGCGGCACGGTACGAAATTGAGTATGAAAAAGTGACCGACTGGATGTTCAAGCGCAAACAAACGGTGCAGGCGCGCAACGTTGTTGTTTCGGCCGGCGTGTTGGGCACGGTCAATTTGCTGCTGAAATGCCGCGATGAGCGCAAAACGTTGCCATTATTGTCGCAGCGGCTGGGCTGGATGGTTCGCAGCAACAGCGAGGCGCTGATGGGCGTGACGGCTCGCGAAGGGGAAGTGGATTATTCTAAGGGCGTGGCCATCACTTCCCACTTTTGGCTGGATGAGGTGACCAGCGTGGAGCCGGTGCGCTACTCGCGCGGCTCGTCGCTGATGCGCAATTTGGCGGTGCCACTGGTGAGTTTACAGGGGAGCGGCTGGCGGCGCTTTGGCCGCTTTTTGGTGGAGGGGATGAAACGGCCGTATGATTTCCTCAAAGCCCGCTTTTTGCCCGACTGGGCCAGAGATTCCACCATTTTGCTGATCATGCAAACGGCCGAAAACCGGATGCGGCTCAAGCGGGGGCGCAGCCTGTTTACCCTGTTCCGCCGCGGCCTGGTGAGTGAGCGTGATGAGAGCCTGCCGATTCCGGCCGTGATCGATGCCGGCCGCTCGGTGGTGACCCGCTTTGCCGAGAAGATAAACGGCATTCCGCAATCTACGGTGAACGAAGTGCTGCTGGAAACGCCGTCTACCGCCCACATATTGGGCGGCTGCGGCATTGCTGCCAATGAAGCCCAGGGTGTGATTGATGCCAGACACGAGGTGTTTAACTATCCCGGCCTGTTTGTGGCCGACGGCTCGGTAATTCCGGCCAATTTGGGCGTGAATCCCAGCCTGACGATTACGGCGATGACGGAACGGGCGATGAGCCTGGTGCCGTCGACCGAAGAGGCTGAATTGATACGGCCGTTAACCGCCCCGACGCATTTGCCACAAGTACAGCCGGAAAACGGCCGGCGAAGGCGCATCTTTGCCTGGGCGGGCTTGGCTGCCCTGGGTGGTATGCTACTATTTGGCTTACGGAGAAAACGATAATGAGAAGTTGGGCCAGAGGTGACAGACACGTCTGGTTTAAAGTAACGGTGTCCTGACAACAGGCGGATAAAGAATAAGGAGCATGACGCATGGGAACGACAGCAGAAGTAGTGAAAGGTCAATCATTAAACGGCAAGGTGGAAATATTGCCATTTGTCAATCCAGCAACGGGCGAGCAGTTTGGCTCTGTGCCCATGACAACGGCGGTCGAGGTGCAGAATGCGCGGCGCGAGATGGGTACAGCCGCTCAGACGTGGGCCGCCAAATCAATTAAGGAACGCGTGCGCATTGTCCGTAAGCTGCAAGCGCTGCTGATTGATGAGATGGATGAGATTACGGCCGTTATGAACCAGGACAACGGCAAAAGTCGTCAGGATGCCCTGTCTGAGCTGTTTATGAGCGTCGATCTTATCAACCAATATTGCCATCGTGCCCCGCAGTGGCTGCGCCGCCGCCGCATTTCGCCAGGACTGCAAATCTTTAAGCGCTGCTACATTGAGTACCATCCACATGGTGTGGTGGGTGTCATTGGTCCGTGGAATTATCCGCTGGTGCTCATTGTGCCGCCGGTTGTTTCCGCGCTGCTGGCAGGGAATACGGTTCTGGTGAAACCGTCGGAAGTAACGGCCGCTACCGGCGTCATGATTGAGCAGTTGTTCCAAAAAGTGCCGGAATTGGCTCCTTTTGTACGCTTCTTGCATGGCGACGGCCGTGTTGGGTCAGCGCTCGTTCAGTCCAAACCAGACCTCATCTTCCTCACCGGTTCTACCAAAACCGGTCGGCTGGTGATGAAAGCCGCCGCCGAAAACATGACGCCCGTCGTCTGTGAACTGGGAGGCAAAGACCCGATGCTTGTGCTGGAGGATGCGGACATTGAAGCGGCCGCTCGTTGGGGAGCATGGGGCGCATTTTACAACACCGGGCAAACCTGCATGGCGGTTGAGCGCATCTACGTCGTCGAACCGGTCTATGATCGCTTTTTGGAAGCATTTTTGGAAGAGACGCGCAAGCTAAAGCAAGGGTACAGTTCAGAGATTGACAATCCCAACGACATTGGCCCGCTCACTTTCCAGCGGCAAGTGGACATTATTGAGGAGCACGTGCAGGATGCGCTGAACAAAGGCGCGCAAATCATTCACGGTGGCAAGCGCGATGGCCTGTACATGGAGCCAACCGTGATGGTGAACGTGGACCACAGCATGAAGATCATGCGCGAAGAAACGTTTGGTCCGGTAGTACCCATCATGATGGCTGATGATGAGGTGCACGCCATCCAGCTGGCAAATGATTCTAACCTGGGTCTGAGCGCCTCAGTGTGGAGCCGCAACTTGGCCCATGCCGAGCGGGTGGCGCATCAGCTTTACGTCGGCTCGGTCAACATCAACGACACGATGTCCCATTTTGCCATTCCGCGCCTGCCTTTTGGCGGGGTGAAGGAATCTGGCATTGGCCGTACACACGGCAAGCGGGATTTGCTGCAATTTACGCAAACGCGGGCGTTTGTGGTGGGCAATCCACCGCTGCCGTTTGATATTGCCACTATTTTGCGCCAGCCGGGGAATTACAAGCTGGGTTCGGGCATTATTCACTTAGCCTTTGGCACCTCGCTCAAGCAGCGAATGGAGCCGGTGGTTGAACTGCTGGAAGAGAAGGAAGTGAAGCCAAAGGCGAAGAAAGTGGGAACGGCCGTTGGCGTAACGGCCGCTCTCGGGGCAGCAATTATTGCTTTTGTGCTGCGTACCAGAAAATGATGCGTGAAGCGTGAAACGTGTTTGGTTTTTGTCACGCATCACGTTTCACGCATCACGAGTCTTGTTAGCTGGGACGTGCCGAAAGCGTCACGCTTACCGTTTGCGGCTGACCATCGCGCAGGATTTCCAGTTCAATCGTTTGCCCAACCACCGTTTGCTGCACCAGATAGCCCAACAAATCGTCAAATGCCATAATTTCGCGGCCGTCCACGCCGGTGATGATGTCTGGATTGCTGCCGCCCCGTAAACCTGCGGCCGCCGCTGGTCCCCCAGTAATTACCTCATTGATGAGAATACCGGTTTGATTAGCCGGCAGATTGAGCGCGGCAGCAGCTTCAGCCGTCAGCAGCCCGCCGGAAATACCCAGCCACGGTGTCTCGACACGGCCGTTGGCAATAATCTGCGGCACAATGTTGTTAACGATGTTAGACGGCACCGCATAACCAATGCCGGAAGAGCCGCGCACGGGTGATTCGATGGCGGTGTTGACGCCAATCACCTCACCACGCAGATTTAGCAGCGGGCCGCCGGAGTTACCGGGATTAATGGCCGCATCGGTCTGAATGATGTCGGGGATTTGGAAAGAGGTTCCGTCCGGGCCAACCGCGCCGGGGAACAACCGGTCCAGCGCAGAGATGATGCCGGTGGTCATGCTGCCGCCCTTGCCAAACGGGCTGCCAATAGCAACGACAATCTGGCCCACCTTTAAGGCATCTGAATCCGCCAAAGTCACTGGCGTGATGTCACTGATTTGGCCGGCATCCACCTGAATCACCGCCAGGTCAGACGAGGGATCGGTGCCCACAACGGTGGCCGGCAGGCGACGGCCGTCGTCAAACACGACGACGATCTCGCGGCCACCGGCGACAACATGGTTGTTGGTGACAATGTGCCCGTTGCTGTCGAACAAGAAACCGGAGCCCTGCCCGCTACCCACAAGAATGTTGACCACGGCCGGATTCACCTGCTCATAAATAGAAACATAGGCCTGTTCCTGCACAAACAGATCGGCCATCGGGTCGTTGGCGGCCGTTTCGGCCACTGAAGCAGCCGGTTCGTCAACTTCAACACCGGTTTCTGCCGGTGTGTCTTCTTCCTGAACGGCCGTTTCCGGCCCGGCTTCTTCAGTCATGGTGCTAATGGTCTGGGTGATGGGATTGGTAACGGCCGTTTCCACTGCGCCACAGGCGGCCAGCATCAAAGCCAGCAGTACAAACAAGGGCAGCCACAACCGCTTTAACTGATTTTGCTTATTCATTTTGCCTCCAAAATAGATAACGTTAATGTCTCAATGGGAATAGTTTGGCAGGGAATTGCAAACAAAGTGTAAAGTGCGGCTGAGAGCGGCTTAATAAAAACGGCCGTTTCTGAATTGGAGATGAGAAAGGAAGATAAGAGAAAGTGAAAAGTAAGAAGTGAAAAGTAAGAAGTGAAAAGTGGAATGTGGCAGATGGCTTACACATTCATGATTTATTTTCCGGGGCGTGTGGCGAGCCAATCTTCTACGGCTTGCAAAAAGTGTGCTTCACACTCTTGTTGGGGGATGTGGCCACAATCAGGGATGACAACCAGCTCGGCTTTGGGCAGTTCGTTCGCCAGCCGGATGCTTTCATCGGCGGGAACGATGTTGTCCAGTTCCCCGGTAATAACCAGGGTAGGCATCGTGAGCTGGTTGAACTGGGCGGGCAAATCGATCTGGCTGGAAGCGGCCGTAAATTCCCACAATGCTTTGTCCCAGTTGTTTACTTTGAGGGCGATAGCGGCCTGTTCTTTTTGTACGGCCGTTAAAAAGTCTGGTGGTTCCAGGGTGGCAAAAATGCGGGCAAAGAGCGGTCCAATCCGCTGCAGCTGCGGCGTTTGGGCCAGTGCCTGCACGAACGCGGGAGCTCCGTTGCCGGTATAGACGGCCGGTGAGGCCAAAATCAGGCCATCGACGCGCTCAGGATGTGCCGCTGCAATTTGCATGGCCAATGAACCGCCGGCCGAATTACCCACCAGGACGGCCGTCTCGATGTTCAGCTCATCCATGAAGGTGATTGCCTGGGAAACGGCCGCTTCGCGTGAATATGGGTTTTGTTCCTGCCAATCGCTGGCCAGCGTCCGCGCCGGGACCGTGTCTGTGAGCGGGGGAATGGGAATCAGAAATGGGCCGATCAACAGTACCAGAAGCAAGAATATGAAAATGTAAGCCGTAATTCGCCAAACTTTTTTCATAGGCCATCCTTCATAAACAGAGTTTAGGTCAATTTCGGTGCGAGGCAACTGTTCCTCAGGTATACTACTATTGCGCGCCAAAAGTTCATATCTTGTTATAGTTTCGGCGCAATAGTTAAACAGTCCGGCGCATGCAACATAATATCCTTGTATGAATTTTCGCCGGACTGTACCAGGCATTATGAAACGAGCAGACGGCCGTTCCCCCAACCAATTACGTCCCATCACCTTTGTGCCGCATTTCACCAAAATGGCCGAAGGTTCCGTGCTGGCCAAATTTGGCGAGACGCACGTGCTGTGCAATGTCACTATTGAAGAGACCTTACCGCCGTGGCTGCGCAACCAGCCGGAGCCGCACGGCTGGCTGACGGCCGAATACGCCATGCTGCCGCGCAGCACCCAACAGCGCACCCGGCGCGAGCAGCGCTGGCCCAAAGGGCGCACGCAGGAAATCTCGCGGCTTATCGGGCGCAGCCTGCGCATGGCGCTGGATTTGTCATTGCTGGGTGAACGTACCATTACGGTTGATTGCGACGTGCTGCAAGCGGATGGTGGCACGCGCACCACGGCGATTTGTGGCGGCTGGGTGGCGTTGCAGTTGGCTTTACGGTCGCTCATCGCCCAGGATATTTTGCCCGCCGCCGTGAACAAGCAGCAGATTGCCGCCATCAGCGTAGGCATTGTCGATGGCGTGCCGCTGCTCGATTTGCCGTACGTAGAAGACGTTGCCGCCGAAGTAGACATGAACGTCGTTATGACAGCCGCCGGTTTAATCATTGAAGTGCAGGGAACGGGGGAAAAAGCACCTTTCAGCCGGGCCGAATTTGACCAGCTGCTGACGCTGGCAGAGCAGGGAATTGGGGAAATTACGGCCGTTCAGGAACAAATTGTGAGTAGCTCATAATTAATTCGGAATTTTTGATATTTCGTATAGTATTCATGAAAAACGGCCGTTTTTGTCCCAAAATCGGCCTGAAATCGGGAAAACGCCTTTGAAAACAGTCACCCAACAACCTAACCCCAATTGGCTCAAAGCCATTTTGCAGATGAAATGCCCCAACTGCCGGCAGGGGAATGTGTTCCGTAGTCCTATGCGAATGTATGACGATTGTCCTCACTGCGGCATCCATTTCGAGCGCGAAGATGGCTACTTTATGATGGCTGTTTTTGTGGGGTACGTGATGAGTTTCTTTATTGCGGTACCGGCGGTGGTGATTTTGTATTTTACGATACGGCCGTCTATCTGGGGCTATCTCATCGGCGCGACTGTGGCACTTTTGCTGGCCTCCCCCCTCATTTTCCACTACGCACGCGTCGTCTGGATGTTCGTCGATCAACTGCTTGATCCTCGCCCAGAGTCCAAAAGTTAGTTTGGCAGGTGGCGAGTTTGCAAGTTCGCAGGTAATTCAAGACTCCCTACTCCCTGTCCGCCACTTCTCGCTTTTACTCTATAGGTTTGACTGCACCGAAGGCAGCGAAGACGCTGTTCTTGTGCAAAATCTCGGCCTGCACAAAGCCAGTTTCGCGTAACAGATCAATTTGGAAGAGCAAGGGGCGAGGGGAATCTTCGGCGGCGATGTAGGCAAAGACGTGGTCGCGGTAGGCTTCATCTTTGAGTTCGGTGAGGTAACGGCCGTATCGCTCAACCATCATCTGCTCAATTGCTTCGTATGTATGCGTCACCAAATCCGAAATCCACAATGAGCCGCCTGGCTTCAGCGCCCGAAAGAACTTTTGGAATACGGCCGTCCACTCCGTCTCCTCCCGCAAATGGTGCAAAACCGCCGCAGCCATGATGATATCAAACTGATTTTCCCCTAACTCAAGTTCCCGGATATCGGATTGGTGGGTGTGGATACGGCCGTTTGACACAGCTTGCACCCTCGCTTTTGCCCGCATGAGCATCGGCCGGCTCAGGTCAATAAGCGTAACGTCTCGATTAGGCAGCTTTTCCAGCAGCTTCAAGCTGTAGTTACCCGCGCCGCAGCCCACGTCTAGAAAATGGTTGGCCTCCGGATTGGTTACGGCCGCCGCGCTGGTGATTAGCTCTAATGCCAGTGGTGCATCCACCGTGGAAGATTGTCCCGTTTGCAGATTGGCAAAGCGCTCCACGTCGTTGTCAAATCGCTGGCGGATTTGTTTTACAGTTGATTTTGCGGCAAAAGATGAGTTGGTCATTCCTGTTTGCTCCTCAAAAAAAAGTAGATCAAGTTTTAAAACTTGACCAACCATAATCGTAATTGAGGACAGCAAATTTGGCGAGGGAAATTTTGCAGAAAAAAGAGCCGGTGAGGGGGTGAAAAGGAGAAGAGATCTTTACTCTTGTCTCCTCGTCACCCTCCCACCGGCTCAGAAAGGCGGTCGTGGGTGCAGTGCGGCAGAAAAACGAAGTTATGAACGGCCGTTCAACAGCGCGCCAATCCCCAGCACAATCAAGACCAGGGGCCAGAAAACGCTCCAACTCAAATTCAGGAGGAAAACGGAGGCTACCATCGCCAGCAGCGTGCCGCCGATAAGTGCGCCGCGTGTGCTGTGCGTGATACGGCCGTCTGTCCGGTAACCCTGCCACGCCTCATTCAGCTTGCACAGCGCCGGAATCAAAATGAACAGCGCCCACCAGTTGTGAAGATAAAAACCGGTGACCTGGCTCAATAGAAAGATGGTGCCAATGCCGATAAGAATCAAGCCGCCGGTTGTGTTGCCGCTGTATCTTTTAACGCGCCGGGATTGATTCCCGTCATTCAGGGCTTCTTTTTCTGCTTCTTTCAAACTATCAATTGTGTCAGACATCTATTGTTACCTCCGCTTTTATCTGAACAAATCACAGCGAATCTAGCTGTTCTCTTGTGATTTGCTGCAACAGTGCGCTATACGGAGCCAGGTGGTCAAAGTTTCAGGGTGATAGCATTAGATTGGACCATTTTGCACTAATAGCATTTATCAACTGAAAAAAATGGTCCAATCTTGAGGGCTAATTGAGTTTGATAGTACCGGGGACGATAAAGTCGGCCGTCTGGATGGTGGCGTGTTCGGCCAAGAGCTGGTGGATTTCTTGAAGATGTTCTTCAGTGAGTTGGTTTTGCTCGTCTTGCTTCAGGTTTTTGCGCGCCAGGCTGGACCCCTGCTGGGAATCTCGCGCAAACGCCTTCACGCCCAGGACGATGCGCTCTGGCGTCGTGGGCAGATCACAATATTCAAACAATGTGCGCACAATTTGTTCCGGTTCGGCAATCATATCTTCATAGCGCACGGCGCACATGGGAATGCCTGCCTCGTGCAGTTCGACATATTTTTGCATACCAGACAGCCAGGCCAACATGCTGAATTCCACTTTGGAGAGCGTCCCGTTAGTGGCCCGGTCAGCATACTGGTTGATGAGGGGCACAAATTTGCTGCGTACCCGCAAATTAGCGGCGTCCAGCGCTTCATTCTCAGCTTCCACGGTTTTGAAGGCGCGGGCAATGGAGCGGGCGCGGTCTTCGGCGTTGCGGTAGAGGAAGATGTGTTTGGATTGCGGTGCCACCCGGTGCAGCAGATCGATCATCACCGTGGAGAAGCTGCGGAATTTGATGGCGTACATTTTGGGGGCGATCTGGTTGGTAGGGCGGCACTGCACCTGAATGACGGCATCGAGCAGTTGCGCCATTTCATCTTCGTTGCGGCCGTCTGGCTCGCGCCGCTTGACAATTTCGGTGAATGCTTCCGGTTCGGAAAGACTGAGCACGTCAGGCAAATTGTTGAAAACGGTGCTGAGCAAAGTAGAGCCGCAGCGTCCCACGGAATGAATGAGGATGAGCTGCTTGTCTGGCTGGCGCACTATGTCGGCCAGCTTGAGGAAGCTTTTGTAGCTCATGCTGTAGAGGCGAATGGCGTTGTCGTATTGGGCCTGGTAGAGAAACGGCCGTTCCGATAAATCAACCTCAGACGGCGTCTCCACAAAAATGGCTTCCCGGTTGAAATGATTCAGCGCATACAGGCTGATGTTTGGGTTTCGGGCAATGGTTTTAAGCGAAACGGTGCCGCCGGGCGTCACGTCAAAATCGCGCAGGCTGACAAAGCTGGTGGGGTTGCGGCGCACCTTCTCGTTAATGTTGAGCACGCGGGCGTTGGTGATAAATTTGCGTAAAATTCTTTGCATTGGCTTCCACACAAAAACCTGACAGCACTCGAAAGGCTGTCAGGTTTGTATTTTTTGTAAGATGGCTTCAATTGTTATTTGTGAATCTAACGGTTGGACTTAAAGGTCAGGCGGCCTATTGAGCCCAGCGCCGGTGTTCCACCAACATGCAGGCATCTTGCACCACGTCCAGCCCGGCGGCCTGGGCTTTTTGGGCAGCGGCTTCATGGGCAATGCCCAGCTGCATCCACACCGCTTTGGCCCCAATGTCAATTGCCTCATCCACAAACGGCGGCACGTTTTCGCTGCGCTGGAAAAGCAGCACCAGGTCTACCGGTTCGGTGATGTCGTGGAGAGTGGGTAAGGCCGTTTCTCCCAGCCCCTCTGCCAAATTCGGATTCACCGGAATGATGCGATACCCTTGTTCCTTCAGGTAAGCCGGCACGTAGTATCCGGCTTTGGTTGGTTTAGATGAAAAGCCGACGACGGCAATCGTTTTGGCCTCAGCCATGATTTTTTCCATAGTTTCTTTTTTCATTAATTCCTCGATGCATTTCTCATGGGTATTTTCTACCATAACAGAGTGTGTCGTGGCATAATGGTGCCGGACAGCTCGATTCTGACTTTATTTTAACGTAGAGTTTCTCGCTTTTACACAACAATGTGGAGACTGGCTGCATGAAAGCTGCTGTAGCCCCCGACCTTAGTGACTACACCTTCACTCCCGATCTTACCCAGGCCGGCACGCTCCCCGCCCGTTGGTACACGGACCCTGCCTTTTTGACCCTGGAAAACGAACACATTTTTGCCAAAACATGGCAGCCGGTCGGCCGGGCTGAGATGGTGCTGCGCCCCGGCGATTTTTTTACCTGTGAACTGGCGGGGGAACCATTGGTGATCACGCGGGATAAAGGCGGGACGCTGCGCGGCTTCTACAACGTTTGCCGTCACCGCGCCGGACCGGTGGCCAGCGGCAAGGGGAACCGCAAAAGTTTGCAGTGTCGCTATCATGGTTGGACGTATGGGTTAGACGGCCGTCTCCTCAACGCCCCCGAATTTGAAGGGGTCGCCAACTGGCGCAAGGAGGATGTTTGCCTTCCTTCGGTACAAGTAGCTGAATGGGGGCCGTTCATCATGGCTTGCCTGGACGAAAATGCGCCACCGTTGGACGCTGTATTGGGCGACATCGAGCGCGAAGTGGCTGCCAAAAACATTCCCATGGCCAACATGAGCCTCATCGAGCGGCGCGATTACAGTATCAACTGCAACTGGAAGGTATACATCGACAATTATTTGGAGGGCTACCACATCCCCATTGCCCATCCCGGCCTGTTTCGTGAGATTGATTACGACCAGTACCGCGTCGAAACGTTCCCCACTTATTCAAAGCAGCACGCCCCCATGCGCCCGGCCAGCGACGTCGAAGCCCTGGATCGAGATCGCCGCTTTTTGCGCACCGAAGCCGAAGAAGAGGCGCTTTATTACTGGGTTTTTCCCAACTTCATGCTCAACTTTTACCCGGACAACCTGCAAATTAACATTATTTTACCGCTGGCGCATGACCGCACGCTGACCATTTTTGAGTGGTATTTTGAGCAGCCGGGCACCGGTGGCGGCTGGGAGAGTATGCAGAATTCCATTGCCTTTAGCGACCAGGTCCAGCAGGAAGATATTGAGATTTGCGAAACGGTGCAGAAAGGTTTACAGTCGAGGTCCTATGATATCGGCCGTTTTTCCGTACAGCGTGAAAACGGTGTTCACCATTTTCATTCGTTACTGTATCACACCCTATCCCAATCAACCCCAAGGAGGTGAGGCCAAACCATTCATGCCGATTTTTATAAACGCCTGTAAAAGTAACCAGTGGTCAGTGACCAGTAATCAGTGAGCAGACTGGTTACTGATAACTGATTGCCGAATACCGATAACCCAAAACTATTTCCCTAACAATCAAATATTTTCTTGGAGGAGAAACACATGAAGAAGTTATTTTCGATCTCTCTGGTTCTTATAGCACTAAGCTTGCTGCTGGCAGCCTGTGGCGGGGGTGGAGCCGATGACCTGCTGAGCGAAATCGAGGAGCGCGGCACCATTCGCGTTTCCACCGATGCCAATTACGCACCCCAATCTTATCTGGACGAAAGCGGCAACTTTGTTGGTTTTGATATTGACGTGGCTACCGAAATTGCCGAACGCCTGGGTGTGGAGGTGGAATTTGTAACGCCTGACTGGGACGTGATCACCGCCGGGAACTGGGGTGGCCAGTGGGATATGAGTGTTGGCTCTATGACCGTGACCACTGACCGCCAGCAGGTGCTCGATTTCGCCGACCCTGCTTACTATTACACCCCGGCCCAATTTGCCGCCGCCGATGATTCCGGTATCGACTCTTTGGATGATATTGATGGGCAGGCAGTTTGTGTTGGCCTTTCAACTACGTATGAAACGTGGCTTAGCGGCGATATGGAAGCCCTCGGTTTACCAGAGAGCAGCCTTTATGCGGAGCCGCCGGCCAATGTTACCATCGTGCCGCTGCAAACGGACAACGACTGTTTCCAATCCATTCAGGCCGGGCGCGAAGAGTTTGACGTTTTCCTGACCTCGAATACGGTCGTTCAGGCGGCTATTGACGGTGATGTGCCCGTTTCCCGCGTAGGCTCTCCTGTTTTCTCCGAGAACCTGGCGGTGGCCTTCGATAAGAGCAGCGAACTGGATAACACAGCTTTGGTGGAGCGCGTCAGCGAAATCATTGCCGAGATGCACGAAGATGGCACGCTGACAGAACTTTCTATGAAGTGGTTCAGCGAAGATTTAACGATGGACCCTACACAGTAATTTTGTTTATGTGACGCCAACCTCCCGCAGGTTTCAGCCGTTAGTACGGCCGTTTAACAAACCTGCGGGAGGTTTTGTATCCACAGGAGAAAAGCGATGCGCACAACGGCCGATTTTCCCGACGCCACCAATCAAGCCCGCATTATTCAGGAACTGCGCCGCCAGAAGCGGCTGCGCTTCAGCCTGGGCGTAAACGCCTCGTACGTCATTCTCATGGTGCTGCTTATTCTGGCGTTTAGTGGGGTTGAATTTACCGTTTTTGGTATTGAGTTTTCCACCGTTTCACTGGATTGGGAGTTTATCTATGAGCGCACCCCTTTCATTTTTGGTGGCGTGGGCCTTACTATTTTGCTCTCTATTTTGTCGATTGCGTTGGCCTCAGTTCTGGCGTTGCTGGGGGCACTGGGGCGGCTGTCTAAATTCCCACCGGCCTATGCGTTGGCTACATTTTACATTTCGCTCATTCGCGGCACGCCGCTGCTGCTGCAAATTTACTTCTTCTTTTTAGGTTTGCCTCAGTTTGGGTTGGTGCTCACCGGGTTGACCGCCGGGGTGCTGGCCCTGGGCTTGAACTACGGCGCGTACATGACAGAAATCATGCGGGCCGGCATTCAGTCTGTTGGTGTGGGGCAGCGAGAGGCGGCGCTGGCCATCGGCATGACGCAGCGGCAAATTTTGCGACGCATCGTTTTGCCGCAGGCGTTCCGTTTGGTGATTCCACCGATTGGCAACCAGTTCATTGCCATGCTGAAGGACACCTCGCTCATTGCCATTACCGGGTTTGTTTGGGAGATTTTGTGGCGGGCGCAAAAGGTGGGGCGGGCTAATTTTCGCAATTTTGAGGCGTTGTTGGTTGCGGCCGTTTTTTATTGGATCATTACGATTATTTTTTCGGCCGTCCAGTCTCGCGTGGAGGCATATATGGCACGTGGAGAACGAACGTTATGAGCCACATTGTGCGCGTGACAAATCTAAACAAGCATTTTGACCACGTTCATGTGTTGAAAGACATCTCCTTTGACGTGGCCCCGGCAGAGGTAATCTGCATCATCGGACGCAGCGGATCGGGTAAAAGTACCCTGCTGCGCTGCGTGAACTTTTTGGAGCAGCCCGAGTTTGGCACGGTGGAAGTAGATGGCGTGCGGGTGGAAGCCGGGGGCAAGGGGCAGGCGTACCAGCAGCAAATCCATGCCCTGCGGCTGAAAACAGGCATGGTGTTTCAATCGTTTAACCTGTTTGCCCACATGACGGCGCTGGAAAATGTAATCGAGGGGCCGGTGACGGTGAAGGGGATGCCTAAAAAAGCAGCCATTGAACTGGGAATGCACAATTTGGAAAAAGTAGGCCTGGCCGAAAAGCGGGACCAATACCCGTCGCGTCTATCCGGCGGGCAGCAGCAGCGGGTGGCGATTGCCCGCGCCCTGGCGATGGAGCCGAAGGTGATGCTGTTTGACGAGCCGACCTCGGCGCTGGACCCGGAGCTCATTGGTGAGGTGTTGGCGGTAATGCAGCAGTTGGTGGCAGAGGGCATGACGATGCTGACGGTAACGCACGAGATGGGCTTTGCCCGTAAGTTTGCCCACCGCATTTTGTACATGCACGACGGCCGTTTCATCGAAGAAGGTCCGCCGGAAAAACTATTCAACGACCCCGATGACGAACGCACCCGGATGTTTTTAAGCCATCTGTTGACATAAAATATTTTATGCAGAGAATTTTATCAACAGATTACGCAGATTGAAAAAACTTTTATCTGCGTAATCTTTGATTTTTGCTTTTGTTTTCACGATGAGGTGAACCTTGACGAAAAATTACGGCAGCCAGAGCATGATCGCCCCTTTGCAAACGGTGCTGGTGAAACGGCCGTCCCCAGCATTCGGTAACGCCGACCCGGAGAAATGGCATTATACGGAACGGCCGTCTCTGCCCGAAGCGCAAAAGGAACATGATGCTTTTGTCAATTTACTGCGGGGGGCAGGGATAGAGGTGGTCTACCACGATGTTGACCTGCCCGACCATGCCGATGCCATTTTTGTACATGATCCATCCATTGTGACCAATGACGGGGCGATTATTTTGCAGATGGGGAAGGAACTGCGGCGGGGAGAGGAAGCAGCGCATATGACCGTTTACCAAAAGCTCGGCATCCCCATCCATTACCAACTGCACGGCGCGGCCCGGGCTGAAGGCGGCGATTTGCTCTGGCTGGATGAAAAAACGCTGGCCGTGGGGCAGGGATTCCGCACCAACGCCGCCGGGTTGTCCCAACTGCGCGAAGCATTGCCCGCCGACGTGGAAATCATTCCCGTGCCGCTGCCCTACTACCAGGGCGAAGCCGCCTGCCTGCATTTGATGTCTTTCATCAGCGTGGTGGATGTGGATGTGGCAGTGGTCTACCTGCCGCTGATGCCGGTGCCGTTTTACCAACTGCTTAGGGCGCGCGGCTTTCGCCTGGTAAAGGTGCCGGACGAGGAATTTGTCACGATGGGACCAAACGTGCTGGCTTTATCGCCGGGCAACTGCGTGATGCTGGAGAACAATCCCATCACGCAGCAGCGGCTGGCGGCGGCAGGCTGCCGCGTACAAACTTATCGCGGCAGCGAAATCTCGCTCAAAGCTGAAGGCGGGGCCACCTGCCTGACCCGGCCGATTTTAAGGATTTAGCCACAGAGGGCAGGGAGAAAAACGGTAAACTTAATCCAGCACCAGCAGGCTAAAGTGGCGCATCTCGATAACGGCCGTCATCTTCGCACTAAAAAAAGCAATCACCCCTACCTGGCCGCCGGTCGCCGGGGCGTTTGTCACCTGATCTGCCGGCTCGCCATTAACAAACAGGTTCATGCTTGTGGCTCTGGCAACCACCTTTAGGTTATTAAACCCATCAGGCTCAATCAGACTCATGCCTGTCCAGGAGATATTGTCGGTGGAACTGTTATTCGCCCTGTCAAACGTTGTGAATTTGTACTGTTGCGAACCGCCCCACAGCAAAAAGTAGCAGTTGTGGTTGTGACTGTTCCTAAAAAACAGGCCGTAAGCAATAGGCTTGGCGGTTGTGAGCTTGAGTTCTGCCTGAAGTACAAAATCGGTAGGCTGCGGATTGCTGGCGGGGAGGATGACGGTGGAGGTCGGGCTGGTTAAAGCTTCTATTTCCCAACGATATGTGTGGTTGGTAACGGCCGTATTCTCCCGCGTTTGCTCCGTTTCAAGCGCGCCCAGCCTAAAATGACGTGCTCCTTTCTGGAACTCTTCAGCCACAACATTACCGGCTACCCAGGTTTCACCGGGTGAAAGATCGGGCCAGCTTACAAGCGGCCGCTGCCGGTAAAGTACGGTCATCAGCTCAGCCAGGCGGCTGCGATTTTTCAGGTGTTCAATGATCGCCTGAACTTTGAGCGATTTCGTTTCGCCTGCCAATTCATCCCAATCAAGCGACAGGTCAAAACACAAAGTTTGCAGTTCATTTGTGCTGAAATGATTTACCATGCCCTGACGAAGCGCGGGCAAAAAGTTTTCTTTTGGCATTTTATTCGTCCGTCCTGTTTTTCAACCGCTGGAACCAGCGCGGTGCGTCAACTGCCTGGCCACCCTGCCACAGCTGGGCGGTAATTTGTATGTGGCCCAGGTGCAGCGCCGTGTGGTCGATGACGTGCAGGAGTGCCCAACGGGTGGGTACAACCCGGTCGCGGACCTGGCGGGTGCCGTCTAAATCTTCCTGGGTGAGAGTTTGCAGAATGGTGCGGGTTTGTTGGCGGACCGTTTGCAGAGTTTGTTGGAGAACGGCCGTATCCGCCACCACCGTCTCAAATTCGGCCGCACGATCCCGCGTGGTCGGCAAGCTACCAATCACCTCGCCAATCCAAAAATGCTCTGCCCCGGCGGCGTGTGTCGCCAAAACTGCTATTGAATTCATCGCGTGATCGTCGCTGCTTTCATCTGGTCGCCAGTTTAATGCCTCTGGGGGCAATGTGCGCAAAATTGAGCCAATCTGCTCGCGTAAATCTTCGATTCGTTCCAAATAAGCTGCTGCTTCTTTTAACATCGTTGTCTCCTTGCGAAAAACCTCCCGCAGGTTTCACCCCGGTCAATGCTCAAATACAGAGCCTGCGGGAGGTCGCCTCAGTTGATGGTCAATTTTTAAAAATTGACCAACGGTATTTTACACAAACATCCTGACAACTTTGCAAAAAAACGTTATACTTCTGCGGCTATGAAAAATGAAACAGCATTTCACATTGTGAAACGCAAGAGGAGCAACAACTATGGCTGTTAAAGAAGCAAAACCGATAACTGAAGAAATTTTCACACGTGCCCCTTACTGGCACGATGTGCCGGATGAAAAATGGATGGATTGGCGCTGGCAGATGAGCCATCGCCTCAATACGGTAGAAGAGTTGGGCAAGGTGATTAATCTCACCGAATCGGAGCGCAAAGCTTTGAGCACCAATGGGCTGTTTCGCGTGGATATCACGCCTTATTTTGCCAGCCTCATCGATCCCGATGACCCCAACTGCCCCGTGCGCAAGCAGGTCATCCCCACCGACGCCGAAATGGTGCCCTTCCAATCGATGATGGAAGATTCACTGGCGGAAGATAAACATTCGCCCGTGCCGGGCCTGGTCCACCGCTATCCGGACCGGGTGCTGATGCTCATTACCACCCAATGCGCCAGCTACTGCCGCTACTGCACCCGCAGCCGCATCGTTGGCGATCCCACGCAAACGTTCAGTCGCGCCGAATTCGACGCGCAAATTGAATACATTGAGAACAATCCGCAAATTCGCGACGTGCTGCTCTCCGGCGGCGACCCGATGGTGCTGGCGCCCAAGCTGGTGGACATGATTTTAGGCCGCCTGCGCGCTATTCCGCACGTAGAAATCATTCGCATCGGTTCGCGCGTGCCGGTCTTCTTGCCCATGCGCGTCGATGAGCAGTTTTGCGAGATGGTGAGCAAGTATCACCCGTTCTGGCTGAACATTCACGTCAACCATCCCAAGGAAATTACGCCGGAACTGGCGGCGGCCTGCGATCGCCTGGCGCGCGCCGGTGTGCCGCTGGGCAACCAGAGCGTGCTGCTGGCGGGCATCAACGATTCGGTCCACATCCAGCGCAAATTGGTGCATGATTTGGTGAAGATTCGGGTACGGCCGTATTACCTCTACCAATGCGACCTCGTCGAAGGTTCCGGCCATCTGCGCACCACCGTCAGCAAGGGCATCGAAATCATTGAAGGGCTGCGCGGCCACACCTCCGGTTACGCTGTGCCCACCTACGTGGTCGATGCCCCCGGCGGCGGCGGCAAGATTCCGGTCCAGCCTAACTACATCGTTTCCCAATCGCCGGGCAAGGTGGTGCTGCGCAACTTTGAAGGGTTTATCACCACCTACCAGGAGCCGCTGGATTACGATCCCGACGCCATCAAGCCGCAGGAGGCGCTTATTGCGCCGCGCCCGGAACCGGGCCAGGAAGGGATTCACGGCCTGCTGCAAGGGCAGCGCATGAGCATCGAGCCGGAAGGGTTCGCCAATACCCATGCCCGGGGCGGCGCGGAACATCGCCTGCGCAGCGGTGAGATTGCCCAAAAATGGACGCCGCTGGGCGTGGGCAGCATCGACACGAACAACATTCCCGTTGCGCCACAGTTGAAAGAGGGGAATGGGGTGGATGTTGATGAAGAAGAGAGTGAAAAGTAAAAAGTGAAAAGAGAGTGGAGATTAGAGAGTGGAGATTTTTTTTCAATCTCTAATCTCCAATCACCAATCTCCCACCTATGAAAACAAAAACGCAGCCATATCCTGGCACCCAATCTGTTTTGCGGGCGATGTCGCTCCTGAAGGTGTTTGATGATGAGCATCGCGAGTGGAGCCTGGCGGAGCTGGCCCAAGAGGTAGGGCTAAACAAAACAACCGCCTACCGCTTGCTTACCGCTTTGGAAAGTGAAGGCATGGTCGCCAGACGGCCGTTTGCTGATACGTACACGTTGGGCCCGGAAATTGTAGTGTTGGGCGGGCGTGCCCTGCGCAGCAACGATCTACGCTCGCTGGCCAAGCCGGAGCTAGAGCAAATGGCGGCCATCTCTGGTGAAACAGCGACCCTGGAAATCATGTCAGGCGAAGACCATGTTTTGATCATCGACGAGGTGATCGGTAACCATCTGGTGGGCAGTTCGCAGTCGCTGGGGACGCGCTGGCCGATGTATGCCACCTCAACCGGCATTGCCATGCTGGCCTATTTGCCGGAGAAGCAGGTAGATGCGGTGCTGAAAGGCCCGTTGCTTGCCCTTACGCCAAAGACGATTACGGATACGGCCGTTCTGCGCCAGGAACTCGTCTGCACCCGCGACCGGGGCTACTCTTTTGTAGAAGAATGTCTGGAAGAAGGGTTGATTGTCGTGGGTGCACCGTTGTTCAACCATGATGGCCAGGTCGTCGCCGCCATTAGCCTGGGCGCGCCTGCCATCCGTTTCACCCCGGACCGCGTGCCGGAGATGGGCATTCTGGTAAAGGAAACAGCGCAAAGAATCTCGACAAAACTTGGCTATAAACCTTAACCGCAAAGAAGCACGCAGAGACATGTCCCGAGCAGCGTCGAGGGAACGCAAAGATCATTTTAATGTAAAAAACTTTGCGCCCTTTGCGCTCTTTGCGTCCTTTGCGGTTCGCAAATCTCACACGCAATAATAAATATGTCCAACCAAAACGAACAGCCTGAACATTTCCGCTTCTTTGATAACCGGGAAAAATATCTGCTATTTGTCACCACCACCAGCGAAAAATGGGTTGTGGCTGAACGGGTCGGCATGGAGCTGGACCAAATCCATCCCACGCCGCCCAACTTTCGTTTGTTTGATGCCGGCATGGGGGATGGCACCGTGCTGATGCGCGTGATGCAAAATCTGCATCGCCGCTTCCCTACCGTGCCCTTTTTGATTGTGGCCAAAGAAACCAGCGTGGAGGATGCCCGGCTGGGGCTAAACAAGCTGGCGGAGCGCTTTATTGAACATCCGCTGACCGTGGTGGTGCTGACCAACATGTATTATTCGGAGGCGCCCTGGCTGCAGCCACGCCAGCCGGAAATGCAGGCCGCTATCAACTGGCTAGATATGCCGCTGCAGGGCAATACGGCCTACGACTTCGATAATCAGATCAAAGGGTTGCAGACCGAGCTGGCAGAGGGGTGGCAAACGCGCAATAGCCCTAAAACGGGCAATCCGCTGTATGTACGGCCGTCTGTCGTCGTGCTCTATCGTGAGGACCATAAATTCATTCTCGATTCCACCATTCCCAAGCCGGGTCCACTGCCGGGCGAATACGATTTGATCATCGCCGCCCAACCTTACCGGGCCCGGCAAACGGCCGAAAAAAAGGTGAAATACGTCCTGGCGCCGCTGGCCACCGCCCTGGCGCCGGGCGGGCGCATGGTGGTGGTGCAATCAACCGGGCATGATCCCGGCATGGAGATCATTCGCAAAATCTGGCCGGACGAAGACCCGTTCTGGACGCCGCGGCACGTGCTGATCCGGGCGCTGCGCCAGTCGCTTGGCCAGAGCCATCCTGACCTTAATTTTGACATTTGTTCAGACGAACGCTCCCTCTTTACCTACCAACTGCACTCGCTGCCCGGCGAGACCAGCCAGATTGGCACCTCTAATTTGCTGGCGGCGTGGAATGCGGCCGTTTACGTGGCCCAGATGGATGATGAGCGCCTCAATCCGGTGCTCAACAGCGGCAAATATCTGGAGGTGACTCGTGAGGTGTTGCAGCGCAACGGCGGCCTCTGGTTTTTAGACGAATCCTTCGTCATTACTCGCGAGCGGCAAAGCCAGGCGTAGTACCAGATTCTTGTTAAACGAAAGATGAAATCCCCCTGACAAACAGTGAGATTGTGTATAATGGGGCACATGGAAATCCCATTGTTTCCCCTCAACACCGTACTTTTCCCCGGCTGGCCGATGCCGCTGCATATTTTTGAGCCGCGCTACCTGGAAATGGTGCGCTATTGCATCGATGCAAAATCGCCGTTTGGTATTTTGCTCATTAAACGAGGCAGGCCCGAGGGGGATGAAGCCGTTGTTCCCTATGAGGTAGGGTGCATGGTGACGATTACGCAGATGGAACAGTTGGAAGACGGCCGTCTCCTCATCATGACCATCGGACAGGAGCGGTTCCGCGTGTTGTCGTTCAAACATCACAGGCCTTACCTGGTGGGGGAGGTAGAGCGGCTGCCTTACCTGCCCGAAAAAACAGAGCCTTTGCAAGCTGCGGCCAACGATCTGCATCCGCTGGTGCTGAACTACCTCACCACGCTTACCTCCCTGGCCGACAACATTGAATTTGACCCCACCCAGGTGCCCACCGAACCAGAGGCGCTCAATCACATGGCTGCTTCACTGCTGCAAGTCTCGCTGGAGACCAAGCAGTCCCTGCTGGAAGCTAAAAAAGTGTCCAATGCGCTGAACTTTCTTACCAATCAGTACCGGCACGAGATCGATCTTCTCAAGAAGTTTCCCAAACAGGATATGGGCAACTTTTCTGTGAACTAAAAAAGCCCCAAAGCAGACGGTTAAGGCTAAAAAGTGTCATTCCTGCGCAGGCAGGAATCCAGAACCATCGGTTTTGATGCTTTGTGCCGGGATACAGATGATTAACGGCCGACCTGCACCGTAATTTCACCAATCCCCCCATTAATGTCCAATGTAATGTTTACCTCAGATTCGCCATAAGCAGCGTTCGTATACACGTTGGAATCACCATCTCTTTGCAAGCCATTTACCACCAGCGAACCAATACCGGTGTCCGCTTCCAGGCGCAAGCCTACGTTTTCCGGCAGATAAACAATGGTTTCACCCACGCCGCCGTTGATGCGCACATCGAAGCTTTCTTGCCAATCACCGGTGAGATCAATCGTGGCTTCACCCACGCCTGTATCCACAACCAGACTTTCTAGATCGAGCCCACTCAGGTTCAAGTCGCTTTCGCCGACGCCTAAATCAACATCCATATCCATGGGAATGTCATCGTACAGGATAACCTGCCAGCGGTACTCGATGTGGTCATCGGGAATGCCGGTGATTTCACCTTCGGGCTGGGAGACTGTCAGTTCACCACGGGAGCCGCGCTGCTCAAAGAGCACTTCAGGGCGCCAATCTTCGATGTTGTAGGTAAATTCCGCATCCATCAAATTGGCCGAGCCGCCGGCAATGTCCAGCTCGCCGACGCCCATTTGAATGTCTACCTCAACGGAGTCAATATCGCCTAGTTCTACTGTTTGACTGTCTGTTAAAGTGGGACCCACCGCAACGCGTTCAATGCAACCGATTAGCAGTAGCAGCAGCGGCAGCATTAAAAGTGTTTTGTATTTTTTCATCTGTTTCACCTCAAGAAAATAAAATAATTGAGTCAGGCACCACTGCCTGACCTCATGCAAAGCTGTACGGCATACTTCGGCTGAAGTTGTGGCATTGGGGAATTTGGCACAAAAAAACCGACACATTTGTGCCGGTTTTTGCTTGTCTTGCAAGATCAGTGCAATCTCGTTGCTCTTTGAGAAAATAACCGGGCCATGTGTCATTCCCGCGAAGGCGGGAATCCATGTGCCTGGACTCTCGATTTACAAATCGTACAGCTCACCAAATTTTTGCTTGAGATAGGCGATATACGGATCGATGGTTAAGGGGCCACCGGTGATCCGCTCGATTAGCTCGTTGGCGGTGAATTTGCTGCCGTGGCTGTAGATGTTGTCCTTGAGCCAGGTGTGCAGCGTGTTAAATTGGCCCTGCCGAATCTGGCCAGGAATGTCGGGATGGGCGTTGACGGCTTCGTTGTAGAACAGGGCAGACATGATGTTACCCAACGTGTAAACCTGGAAGGCGCCGCCGATGATGCCCGCATACCAGTGCACATCTTGCAACACGCCGTTTGTATCGCCCGGTGCCTGGATGCCGAGGTCGGATTGGTAACGACCGTGCCACGCCTCGGGTAAATCTTTCACTTCCAGCGCGCCTTCCAGCAGCGCCAGCTCCAGGTCAAAACGAATCATCACATGCAGGTTGTAAGTCACCTCGTCAGCATCGGTGCGGATGAGCGAGCGCTGCACTTTGTTGATGGCCGCGTAAAAGGTGTCTAGTGACACGTTATTGAGCTGGTCGGGGAAGGTGGCTTGCAGTCTGGGGTAATAATGTTCCCAGAAGCCGCGGCTGCGCCCCACCAGATTTTCCCATAGGCGAGATTGGCTTTCGTGCACGCCAGCCGAAGTGCCACCGGCCAGCGGTGTGGCTTCCAGCGACATGTCGATCCCTTGCTCGTAGAGGGCGTGTCCCGTCTCGTGCAGGGTGCTGAACAGCGCTTCGCTCAAGTCGTTTTCTTTGGTCCGGGTGGTAATGCGCACATCGCCCAGGGAAAACTTGGTCATGAAGGGATGGTGGGTTTTGTCCTGGCGGCCCCGGTTGGTGTCGTAACCGTAATCTTGGGCAATTTGCCAGCCAAAGGCGAGCTGTTCATCTTCGGGAAAGGTTTGGTGCAGGCAACTGTCGTCGGCTGGTTCCTGCTCGGTAATGGCCTGTACCAGCGGCACAAGCTGCTCACGCAAGTCGGCAAAGACGGCACGGACGGTTTCTGCCTTCATACCCTGGTCGGCAAAGTCAATCAGCGGATCGGCGATGTGATCATAGCCGGGGAAGCAGTTGGCAATTTGGCGGGAGTAGGCGAGGGTTTTTTCTAGATACGGCCGTATCGCCGCAAAATCATTTTCTGGCCGGGCTTTGGCCAACACCTGGTAGGCCGCCGTGCCATGTTCAGAAACGGACGCAACCAATTGTGATGGCACCTTAACCAATTGATCGTAATTGCGCCGCGTTACCCGAATCAGGCTGGCCTCTTCACTGTCATAAGGCTGCTTCTCTGCCCACGGTGCCAGCTCGTCCAGCAGCTTGCCAATGGCCGGATCGATAAACTTTTCATGGGCAATGCGTCCGATAGTCGCTTGCTGCCGTCCACGCGCCGCCGCGCCGCCCGGCGGCATGTAGGTGCTCTGGTCCCAGTTCAGCAGAGCGTTGGCTGAGTTTAGATCGTTAATTTCTTGCAGACGACTTTTGAGTTCCTGGTACTTTTTTTCCACGAAACCGCTCCTGTTAGAATAAGATAGAGTTGTTCCCGTTCCGTTAAGGAAGAACAAGAGTTTTGGACACAGATAAACACAGATTCCACAGATGAAAGAAACAAATCTGTGTATATCTGCGTTCATCTGTGTTCCATTTTTTTATTGGGAACGACTTGATTGTTAGATAGTTACCTAATCAGGGAAATCGTACCTCACAATCAGCAGAAAAGCTAACGGCGAGGGCGGTATTTTTTTTCGATGCGCAGGATGGTAAAACGGCCGATGATGTATACGGCCGCAACCGCCAAAGCCAGCAGCACCCAGGCTGTATTAGACAGTTCCAGACCGTGTGAACCAATCAACGTTAGCACGACAACGCTGGGCAGCCTGCCCAAAAAGTTAGCCGCTAAAAACTTTCGCGAGGAGATGCCCGTCAGTCCGGCCACAAAGTTCATCAGGTCGGTGGGAAAAACCGGCAGAACAAAGGCGATGGTAAAAAAGAGAAAGCCCCGTTCCTCGGCAATGGTTTCCCATTTTTCAATGGTATCCTGGTCTGCCAGGCGATGGACTAACGGCCGTCCGGCCCAGCGCGCCAGTAAAAAGCCCAGCTGGCTGGCCGCCACGACACAAGCAATGTTAAACAGCAGCCCCCACGGCATCCCGTAAATATAACCCCCGGCAATGAC
>CALBTC010000303.1 GCA_937967805.1 uncultured Anaerolineaceae bacterium | reverse complement strand
TGCGCAACCAGGCTCTGGCCGAAGGCAAGCCAGAACAGGTTGTAGACAAAATTGTTGCCGGCCGAATGAGCAAATTCTACGAAGAATTTTGCTTGCTGGAGCAGCCTTTTGTAAAGGATGACAAGGTCAAAGTAAAAGACCTGATTACCGAAGCCATTCGTAAAACGGGTGAAAACATCGTTGTGCGGCGATTTGCCCGTTACGAACTGGGTGAATAAACAAGGTTTCGTGAATAATCGTTAAAACGGGGCGCTCAATTGAGCGCCCCGTTTTTTAACTTGGTGCCCATAAAAATTGGAGTCATTCCCTATGTCGTCAATTCAGTATAATCGTGTTTTATTAAAGATGGGTGGCGAAGCCTTAGCCGGTCCGAATGGGTATGGCATTGACCCGACAAGAGCCACGGAAGTCGCTCAAATTGTAAAGGATGTTTATGATTTAGGCGTGCAAGTGGCGATTGTAATAGGGGGTGGGAACCTGTGGCGCGGCTCGGTGGGCAGCGCCATGGGGATGGCGCGACCCTCGGCCGACCATATCGGCATGATTGCCACGGTCATGAATGCTTTGGCCTTGCAGGATGCCCTAGAGCGCATCGGCATTGTTACGCGGGTGCAAACGGCCATTGAAATGCGCACCATCGCCGAACCATACATTCGCCTGCGGGCGATGCGCCACCTGGATAAGGGGCGGGTGGTTATTTTTGGCGGCGGCACGGGAAATCCATACTTCACAACGGATTCTGCCGGCGCCTTGCGCGCCATGGAAATTGGGGCGGACGTGCTCATAAAGGCCACCAAAGTAGACGCGATCTACGATGATGACCCGGAAGAAAATCCCAACGCCACCCGCTTTAACAAAATTTCCTACATCGATTTTTTGAATATGCGGCTGCGGGTGATGGATAGCACGGCCGTTTCTCTCTGCATGGATAACGATTTGCCCATTGTCGTCTTAAACTTCTGGCAAGCAGACAGCGTCAAACGGCTGCTTTTGGGCGAGTCCATTGGCACCACCATTTGCAATGTGTGAGAAGTGCCAATAGTCGGTATACTTAGGGCCTGATTGTTTTTCAACTGTAACTATTCAATTGCTCAGGAGATTGGGCCAATTTTTTCGCTGTGACTTGCCTTTTCTTGAGAAAATTGGCCCAATCTTGGCCAACAACTGAGGAGGTTGTGATGATACAAGAGCTTTTGCAAGACGCTGAGGTTCGGATGCGTGGGGCCATTACATCTCTGGAAGCAGATATGGCCGGTTACCGCACAGGGCGCGCTTCGCCACAGTTGGTAGAAAAGCTCGAAGTGGAAATGTATGGTCAGCCCATGAATTTGATTCAGCTGGCGACTATTTCTGTACCGGAACCGCAGCAGTTGGCGATACGGCCGTATGACACCAACGCCATTTCCGCCATCGAGCGCGCTATCATGAAATCAAACTTGGGTCTTACGCCCAACAACGATGGCAAAATCATTCGCCTAAATTTGCCCCGCCTGACCGAAGAGCGCCGCCGTGATTTAACCAAACTGGTGGGCCGCCGTGTCGAAGAAGCCAAAGTTGCCGTGCGCAACGTGCGGCGCGACGCCTTAAATGATCTGCGTGACTTTAAGAATGAGTCGTTGATTACCGAGGATGATTTCTTTCGCGGGCAAGATGATTTACAGGGGCTTACAGACAAGTATGTAAATGAGATTGATGCGCTGGGCAGCCAAAAAGAAAAAGAGATTATGGAAGTATAGTTGACACACTATCTCATCACAAAAAGCTTCTTAATCAGGTTTGGTAACAGAGACATCATTCCAGGCTTCTGATGTTTTTTGTATACGGCCGTAATCCTTCCGCCAGTTAATTATGTTTTTACACCGTGCCTTCATTACCTTAACGCTAGGGCCACTTGCCCTTTATCTTATTTACCTCGGTGGTTTCTTCTACTTCGTTCCGCTGGCCGTTATCCTACTGCTGGCCTCATTAGAATACAGTCAGATCGTACAGAAAATTGGCTGGCATACCCCTCTGTTTTTGCTTCTACCCATCGTCATTATCCAATGGGTCTTGGCGCAGTGGCCCAATCAAACTTTGTTTGGTCCTTTGCTGCTGATAAGCTTGCTGCTGGTTACAGCATATGCCCTGTGGCAGTATGAAATGAAAACCAGTCAGACTGTGCCGGCCAACTGGTTTGCTACGATGGCTGGACTCTTATTATTTGGCTGGGTATGTGGTCACTTTTTTCGCCTGCGTTCCTTGCCAGATATGGCCTGGCAATGGACCATGCTGGCGATGTTAAGCACCTGGATTTCTGATTCGGGTGCCTATTTAGTAGGCAGATTTCTGGCGGGCAAGGTGATTCTTGGTCGGCATGTGCTTTCCCCTCGTCTAAGCCCCAAGAAGACTGTAGAAGGTTTTTTTGGGGGCGTTTTTTTAGGCACGTTGTTAACAGTGCTTATTGGTTCCTGGCTAGACATTGCCTATTTGCCGGCCTTACTCCTGGGCTTGCTGGTTTCAACGATTGGCACCGTAGGTGACCTGGGGATTTCTTTGCTTAAGCGCGAAGCAGGTGTGAAAGATTCAGGGACGCTTTTTCCCGGTCATGGCGGGGCTCTAGACCGCATCGATTCGCTCATGTGGACCGTGGCTATTGCCTACTATTTGGCCCTTTTATTTTTGTAAATTCCTTCCCACTAATTAAACTGAACCGTGTATGGAGGTAAGTCATAATGTCTAAGATTGAGACAATTGAGCGCTTTATTTTAGAACACCAGCCAGATTATGCGCGCGGTGAGTTCACCAATCTTCTCTATGATATTGCCCTGGCTGCCAAAGTTATTGCTCATAAAACGAACCGTGCCGGGCTGGTTGATATACTAGGACGTGCGGGAGCTACCAACATTCAAGGTGAGCAGCAGCAAAAACTAGACGTTTTTGCCGATGACATCATCTTCCGCGTTTGTGATCATACGGGCCGCTTGTGTGCTATGGCTTCTGAAGAACGGGAAGCGATGATTCACATCCCTGAACAGTTCAAAAAGGGTTCATATGTTTGGGTTTACGATCCGCTCGACGGCTCTTCTAATATTGATGTGAATGTGAGCATTGGCACCATATTTGGCGTTTACCGCTGCGTGGACTGGGATTTACGGGGGCGTGAAGAGGATGTGTTGCAAGCTGGGCGGCAATTGGTTGCGGCCGGTTATGTGTTGTATGGTTCTAGTACGATGCTGGTTTACACAACGGGGCAGGGCGTTCACGGCTTTACGCTAGACCCCGAACTGGGCGAATTCTTGCTATCTCATGAAAATATGCGCCTGCCGGACCCGCCCGCCTATTACAGCGTGAATCATGCCTACTATCATCGTTGGTCGCCAGCGGTGCAGCGGTATATGCGCTGGTTACAGGGTGGTGAAGGAGAAGAACATGCTGTGCCGCTGTCGTCCCGCTATATTGGTTCGCTGGTTGCCGATTTTCACCGTAATTTATTGCGGGGGGGCGTTTTTTGTTATCCGGCAGAAAAAAATAAGCCAGATGGCAAAATACGCCTCCTGTATGAAGCCAGCCCTTTGGCGTTTCTGGCGGAGCAGGCTGGGGGATATGCATCTAATGGCTATAAACCCATTTTAGATATTGAGCCAACGGACTTGCATCAGAGAACACCATTTTTTGTTGGTAATCGTTCGTTGGTCTATCAATTAGAACGATTTTTACAAGAAGAAGTGCCCATCTCAGACCCGGCAGGCGGTCATTAAACTGTATTAGAGTGGCGATAAGTGGGGAAACGGCCGTTTCCCACATTAACCAAAAGGTACTAAAAAGTCACCAAAGCTGAACGTTGACGGACTTTTAAGGCCGTGCTATACTTTTTTCGCCTATTAATAGGATGCCTTGTTAACTCCCTAATTTAGACTAATTGAAAGTTAAAATCCATTTAAATTTTAGCCTGCACTGTAAATTCCCCTGAATTTGTGGAAGCCATTTTTTATTATTGATCATTTCAACTGCTGGTGAGAAAAGAATAGAATAGTTAAATAACAATGAATGTTGGCGCCTTCACGGTAAAGGAAAGGCGAACAGGTAGTGCGTAAATTTACACCTGCCCTGTCTGATATCATTGGAATCAGTACAACTTCATGCTTAATCCCAAATCAATTGCAAAAGCAATATACCCAAATTTACCATCGATAAAATATTAATTCGTCTGTTGTGCAATTGTGGCCGGCAGACTGAATATCACGTGCTTCAGAAGCACAAAATTGTTTGACGCGGAGAAACCTGTATGGATATTGGCGAATTAGAATCAAAAAAGATTACTGAATTGCGTGAGATGGCCAAGGATATGGAAATTCCTGGTTTTAGCACCATGAAAAAGCAAGGGCTTGTCTATGAGATATTACGGGCTAATGCGCAATCACAAGGCTACGATTTTCGCGGTGGCGTGTTGGAGATAGTAGACGATGATAAACAAACGATGGGCTTTTTACGGGCCAAGAATTATTTGCCCGGCCCGGATGATATTTACGTTTCCAATTCTCAAATTCGCCGCCTGGGTTTGCGCACGGGCGATTGGGTCATGGGGCAGGTGCGGGCACCGAAAGATAATGAAAAATATTTCAGTCTGCTGCGCGTAGAATCTGTCAATGGCCTGAGCCCAGATTTGGCTAAGAAACGCCCCCGCTATGAATCTTTAACCCCTATTTTCCCGGATCAGAAATTGAAGCTGGAGACACAGCCAAACATCCTGTCCACGCGCTTGCTGGATCTGGTTGCGCCAATTGGCCGTGGCCAGCGTGGTTTGATTGTGTCGCCGCCCAAAGCGGGTAAAACAACCGTGCTGAAGGAGATTGCCAACGGCATCTCGGCTAATTACCCGGACGTCCATTTGATGGTGGTGCTGATTGGTGAGCGGCCAGAAGAAGTTACGGACATGGACCGTTCCATTGATGGCGAGGTAATCAGCTCTACCTTTGATGAGCCGGTGCGCCAGCATTGTAAAGTGTCGGAGATGGCTTTGGAACGGGCCAAGCGACTGGTGGAAGGCGGCCGTGATGTCGTCATTTTGCTGGACTCCATTACCCGGCTGGCGCGTGGCTATAACCTGACGGTGTCGCCCAGCGGCCGTACCCTGTCTGGCGGTCTGGACCCTACAGCGTTGTACCCGCCCAAGCGCTTCTTTGGTGCAGCGCGTAACCTGGAGTTTGGCGGCAGTTTGACCATCATCGGTACTTGCCTGGTCGATACCGGCAGCCGCATGGATGACGTGATTTACGAAGAGTTCAAAGGTACCGGTAATATGGAACTGCTCTTGAGCCGTCGTTTGCAGGAGCGCCGCGTCTTCCCTGCCTTCGACATCGAGCGGTCCAGCACCCGCCGCGAAGATTTACTGCTCTCCGGTGACGAACTACAGCGCGTGTACATGATGCGCCGCATGTTGGGTCATCTGATGGATACCCCAGGCTACGACATCAGCAGCGCTACTGCGGCCGTGATGGAACGCTTGCGTGGTACCAAGACCAATTACGAATTCCTGGAAACATTGACCAAAGATATGATGTAATCAGTAGACCCTAAGGGTTTTACTTTTAAAAGGACAATATCCAAAGAGCCAAACCCTTAGGGTCTGGACGGGTGGATGTGAATGAACTGTAAGAAAACGGGTCTGGCCACAGGCCCGTTTTTGCTGTGGGCGAGCTTTGTGATAGCATCCTAACCTTGAGCTATGAAGAATGAGCAGCGTTTTTGGCACCGCTTGAGCGGGCATCTTATATTGGCAGGGGGCGCATTAATTTTAATTGCACTGGGGCAGTTCCAATGGGGCACTGCGGCTAAGACGGATGTGACGGTGGCCACGGCCGTTTCCACCCTGCCACCCATCGCCGCAGCAGAAACAGAAGCAACGGCCGTACCCCCCACACCTCTTCCCCAAGATCCGCTGCCTGTTATCAACGACAGCAGCCTGGCTCCATTGCCCAACCCCCGCACTTACCAGACCAAGCTGCCCGCTCACAACTTCCAGATGCACGAAGTGGCCCGCGGCGAAACGCCCAACCTCATCGCCGACCAGTACGGCATTTCTGCCGATACCCTGTTGGGCGGCAACACCTGGCTCAGCCAGGAGTCTAACCAGCTTCAGGTGGGGGCGCAGTTGGTGATCCTGCCGGTGGATGGCGTGCTGCACAAGGTGCGCGCCGGGGAAACCATCGAAAGCATTGCCGAATTGTACCAGGTGCCGGCCACCGACATCATCGCTTACCAGCCAAACAATCTGGAGTTTCCTTTTTACCGGCTGGTGCCTGAATCTGAACTTGTTATTCCAGGTGCATCGATTGGACAATTCTACTTTACCGCACCCAAGTCGGTGGCGACTAATGCGGCGGGAGAGCCGCAGTGGAAGGTGTTTGGCACGGGAACGTATATTTGGCCGACGAACGGCCGTTGTATCACCCAATTTTATAATGGATTCCATCCCGCCATCGACGTCTCTTCCAGCGAAGGCTCGCCCGTCTATGCCTCCGATACCGGCACCGTCACCTACGCCAGCTTTGCCGCCGGCACCTATTACGATTACGGTAACCTGATCGTCATCAACCATGGCAACGGTTTTGAGACGTTTTATGCCCATCTTAGCAGCATTGGCGTTTTTCCTGGGCAGACGGTAACGCAAGGCGAACTCATCGGCTTTACCGGCAACACCGGGCGTTCCAGCGGCCCGCACATCCACTTTGAAATCCGCGACAATGATTTCCGCACCAACCCCCTGGACCGCCTGGGCGGAGGTTTTCAGAACTGCGTTGGTTGAGCTGCTATTTCCCCGGAAACTGCAAACCTGTTTGCCGCTTGATGCTGGATCTTTCCGGGGAAATTTGCTTGAGATATGAGTATCGTTATGAGCAAATTTGAACCAATCTGGCGACGTTTCCAAGGGCATCTGGTCATTGTAGGCATCGCTTTGCTGATTTTATTGATTTGGCGCTTTGGGCTGCGGCCCAGCATTGCGGCGGTGGCGGAGGGAAGTGGAGGGGGGAATACGGCCGTTTCCCTAAACACAACCGTTGCACCAGAAGCCACCCGCGACCCACTCCAGTTTGGCGCCGGCGATCTGCCCGTTCTGGACGACAGCAGCCTGGCCCCGGCGCCCAATCCACGCACCTTTGAAGGTACCCTGCCTCAGCACGAATTCATCACCCACACCGTGGTGCGCGGCGAAACCCCCAACGGCATCGCGGAACAATATGGCATCCAGCCGGAAACGATCTTGGGCGGCAACCCGCGCCTCAGCGAAGAGTCCAGCCTGCTGCAAGTGGGCACCGAACTCATTATTTTGCCCATCGACGGTGTTTTGCACGACGTGCAGCCGGGCGATACGCTGGAAAGCGTCTCCGAGCAGTATGGCATCCCCACCGAAGATATTATCGCCTACGGGCCCAATAACCTGGAGTTCCCCTACCGCTTACAGCCAGGCACCCAAATTATGGTGCCCGGCGCGGTTCGCGAGCTATTTGTCTGGACCCCGCCTGATCTTTCCTCAGTTGGCGGCACGTCTGTAGAAGGGGGCAGTGTGCGGCCTATTATTGTAGGGACCGGGACCTTCATCTTCCCGGTCAATTCGCGCAACTACACTCAATTCTTCTGGTATGGCCATCCCGGTTTGGATATTGCGCTGCCGGAGGGTTCGGCCGTTTATGCCTCTGACACGGGCACCGTCACCTATGTTGGCTGGAATGCATACGGCTACGGTAACTTGATCGTGGTGAATCACGGCAACGGCTACGAGACGTTTTATGCCCATCTGAGCAGCTTCAACGTAACGCCGGGGCAAATTGTGTATCAGGGGAACGTGATCGGTGGCACGGGCAACACCGGCAACTCCTCCGGCCCGCACATCCACTTCGAGATTCGTCTCAACAACAACCGGGATAATCCGTGTTGGTATATTGGCTGCTAGGATCGGTAATCGGTTATCCGTGGTCGGTAATCGGTGGTCCGTTCACCGATTACTGACCACCGACTACCCGATCCCGCAGCTGCCCACACCCCGCCTGAATATCAATGCCGCGCCGCACGCGCACCGTGCTGCTGACGCCAAAGTTGGCCAGCTCTGCCTGAAACGCATCAACGCGCTCTTTGGAAGAAGGGCCGCCGCTGTAGCCGGCGGTGGGATTGAGGGGAATGAGGTTGACGTGGCACAACATGCCTTGCAGCAAGTTGCCCAGCGCCCGCGCCTGCTCAATCGTGTCATTTTCGCCGGAGATGAGCGCCCATTCGAAGGTGAGGCGCCGCCCCGTTTTCTCAATGTAGTAATGACACGCTTCAATCAAATCGTTGATGGGCCAGCGGTGGTTGATGGGGATCAGCTTGTCGCGTTCGGCGTCGGTGGCGGCGTGCAGGGAGATGGCCAGCGGCGTCTGGCGCTGCTCGTCGGCGTAGCGGCGGATGGCGGGGACTAACCCCACAGTGGAGATGGTGATTTTGCGTGCCCCCAGGTTGAAGCCGGTTTCGTCAGTCAGGCGGTCAACGGCCGTAAGCGTGTTGTTGTAGTTGTGCAGCGGCTCGCCCATGCCCATCATCACAATGTTAGTCACATGCTCGCCGGTTTGGGCCAGTTCGTGAGCAAAATAGAGCACCTGGGCCACAATTTCACTTACGGTCAGGTTGCGAAAGAAGCCCATCTGCCCGGTGGCGCAAAAGACGCAGCCCATAGCGCAGCCCGCCTGGGTGCTGATGCACAGCGTGCGCCGCTTCTCATAACGCATGAGCACCGTTTCGATGAATTGGCCGTCCGGCAGTTGGAAAAGCACTTTTTTGGTCTGGCCGTCGCTGGAATGTTGTTCGCTGGCGATGGTGGCGTTGTGGATGACGGCCGTTTCCTCCAACTCCTCAATCAACGACTTAGGCAAATTGCGCATCTCGGCAAACTCGGTGACGTACTTGGTGTACAGCCAGTTCCACACCTGCTGCGCTCGAAACTTGGGCTCGCCAAGTTTAGCCAGCCAGTCCATAAGCTCATCATATGAAAGATCGTAAATGTTCATTTTTATGGAACAGGATCGCCTTATCTACAGCTACCATTTAGGCTAATAGGTGTTTCTGTGTTTTAAGCGGCAATTTGATTGGCAGCTTGCTGGATTATACACTACTTTGGTTCGGATATACGGCCGTTACCCCGCCACGCATCTCAAATACATCACGGTACATTTTATCAATGGACTTTGGCCGGCAAAAAGATCAGATCACGAGAAGCAATCGTGTGGCTGCTGGTGCCCAGCGTGACGGTTTGCGGCCGTTCGCTGAAGTTGAGCAGCAGCTGCACGTCACCCCGGCGAAAGGCCACCACACCGGCGGGCAAATCGGGCAGCATCGCGATAGCCAGTTGGTCGGCCAGGTGGGTCAGCAAGGACCGTGCCTGCTGGGGGGTGGGGTAAAAGCCGAGGGTGAGCACACGGCCGTTTCCCACCAAATTTTCCGCCAATGCCGTACTCGAATCATCTTCGTAGGTGGCTAGGGGAACGGCCGTTTCCACCGCCAAAGTTTCCACCCAATAAGTTGCGCCCCCTGCAAAATCTGGAATTGAGCTTTTGAAAGGGATGGATTGTTCCAGCGGCAGCGACTGCCAGCTTGTGACCGTCAGGCCTGCCAGATCGCGCAGCGCGCCGGGCAGCGGTGCGTCGGTGACCAGATTTGACGGTGTTTTGAAGCCGGAGCGAATGCCCAACAGCAGCGTGCCGCCCCTGCTAACGTAGGTGTGCAGCCGCTGGGCCAACGCCTCATCGGCCACGTGCGCCGTTGGCGCGATGACCAGCCTGTAGCGGCTGAGATCGGCCGTGCCGGACACCACATCGACGTTGATGCCCAGGCGCAGGCAGGCGTGATAAAACAGGTACAGGTGACGCAGATAATGAAAATCCCGGCGATGGGGCAGCATCTGCAAGGACCACAAATCATCGTAGCTCATCAGAATAGCCACCGGCGCATCCAGCGGCGCGGCGCTCAGCTGGCTGAGCTGATCCAGCTCGGCCAGGAGCGTTTTTTGGTCAGCAAAGCCGACGTCGGGACGGCCGTCGTGGCCCAGCAGGCCGGAATGGTACTGCTCCTGCGCCAGCAGCGTGGACCGCCAGCGGAAGTAGATCACGTGGTCGGCGCCTTCAGCCACGGCGTGCCACACCCACAGCCGGGGCGTGCCGGGGCGAACGCCGGGATTAAAGTCCCCCCAGTTGATGTGCCCGCACTGCTGCTCCATGATCCAGAACGGCCGTTGCTTCAAACCGCGCATCAAGGCATGGGCCATACTTTGCATGATGGGATCGCCCGCATCGTAAGCATAAGCCGGGTCATTGCGGCTTTTGTCTGCATCTGGTGGATACAGCATCTGACGCCAGCGGTCGGGGAAGCCGGTTGGATAGTTGTCCCAGGTAATGAAGTCCAGCGGCGCGGCCAGGTCAAACTGATCCAGGTCCAGAAACAGCCCCATGAAGTTGTGGGTGATGAATCTGCCTGGCGAAAGCTGGCGCAGCAGGTCGATTTGTTCCTGCTGATAGTTGACATAAGAGTCAGTTGAGAAGCGGTAAAAATCAAGCAGTTGGCTGGGGTTTTTGTAGTTGATGTCGTCGCCGGGCGGGTTGATTTGCGACCAGTCGCCGTAGGTTTGCGACCAAAACATGGCGCCCCACGCCTCGTTCAGGGCGTCGATGGTGCCATAACGCTTTTCCAGCCAGCGGCGAAATTCACCGGCGCAGGTGGGGCAGTAGCAGCGGGCGGTTTTGCCCCCACCAAACTCGTTGTCAATTTGCCAGCCGATCACACGTTCGTCCTGGCCGTACCGTTCCGCCATTTGCTGCACAATCTGGCGGCTGAATTGGCGGTAGGTGGGACTGTTGGGGCAGTAGTGGCGGCGTGTGCCGTGGTTGCGGGAACGGCCGTTCCCATCCACACGCAAAATCTCCGGGTGCTGCCGGGTGAGCCAGGCGGGTGGGGTGCAGGTGGGCGTGCCTAACACCACGTCCATCCCGGCAGTGGCAAACAGGTCAATGGCCCGGTCCAACCAGCCCCATTCGTAGACGCCTGGTGCCGGTTCCATTTTGGCCCAGGCAAACTCCGCCAGCCGGATCACGCTCAAGCCCAGCTCGCGCATCAGCCGGGCATCTTCGGCCCAGCGTGCTTCGGGCCAATGTTCAGGGTAGTAACAAACGCCAAATTTCATATGTTTATCCACAGAGACAACAACGAATTTTAGTAATTATCGAATGAAGAAAAATTCGTTGTTTACTCCCATTCGCTGTAGCCATTTACTGCCAGGATTGGATGAGCCGGATCGCTTGCTGCCAACGGCCGTATCCCTCTTCCAAATCACGCGGCGGCACGGGGCATGGATCAAATCGATGGTGCGTGCCGGGCAGGGGGGGCAGGCTGTTCACGTCGGGCCAGACCTGCGCCTGCAAGCCGGCCAGCAGCGCCGCCGCCCAGGCCGTTGTCTCGGTAAAGGTGGGGCGCAGTATGGGGATATTGAGCATATCGGCCTGAATCTGGCAGGCGATGTCGCTGGCCGAAACGCCGCCGCCCACCAGCATTTGGCCCATTGTTACCCCGGCATCGCGGGCGATGGTTTCTTTGATGGCCCGCAGTTGGTAGCCCAGCGCCTCCAGAAAAGCGCGCACGATGTGGTTCCGAGTGGTGCCCAGGGTCATCCCCAGCAGCGTGGCCCGGGCGTTAGGATCGTTGTAGGGGGCGTCCAGCCCGGTAAAGGCGGGCACAAACATCACGCCGCCGGAATCGGCCACGGCCGTTGCCAGCCGCTCAATATCTTCATAATCATCAATAAACCGGGCATTGTCGCGCATCCAGCGAATCGCCGCGCCGATAACGGTCGTGGGCGCTTCTAAACAAAACGTTTGCCGGTCGCCCAAATGCCAGGCGTTATACACGTTGATGTGTTCCTGGTAGGGAATGTTGTTGCCCAGGAACACCTTGACGTAAGCGGCCGTGCCGTGGGTCGATTCAGCGTCGCCAGGGATGCGGCAGCCGTGGCCAAACAGCGCCGCTTGCTGGTCGCCAATCATCGCCGTGACGGGGACGACGGCCGTTTCCCCTTCTGGCGATTTCACGTTGATCGTGCCAAATTGATGCAGCGTGGGCACGGCTTCGGGCAGAGCCGCCGGCGGCACGCCCAGCCACTCCAGCCACTCGCCCCAATATTGCCGGGCGCGAAAGTCATACAGACCGGTGGCCTGCACCAGGGAGCTGTCCATGACGTGGCCGTTGCCCTGGCCGAGGGCCGTTACCAGCCACAGCGCCGACTGACCGATGCGCAAATAGCCTGATTGTGCGGCCTGGCGCACAGCCGTCTCATGCTCCATGCGCCACTTCAGGTGGAGCGCAGTCATGTAGGTGCCCGGCGCGTAGCCCAGGCGCCGCTTTGCTTCAGCGGCAAAGGGGGAGTTTTCCACTTCTTTTACCAGGGTGCGAGTGCGCAGATCTTGCCAGGTGATAGCGTTGCTTAGCGGACGGCCGTCTCGCGCATCCCACACAAACTCCGTATTGCGCTGGCACGTCAGGCCACAGGCCACAATGTCGCCGGGATGGCAGCCCGCTTTGCCGATGGCCTCGGTGATAACGGCCGCCACGCCGGCGGCCACGGCTTCAGGGTCTTGCTCCACCCAATCCGGCCGGGGATGCAGTCGGGCCAATGGGTGATAAGCATACCCATGTACTGTGCCTGCTTCATCTACAATCAGGGCGCGGCTGCCGCTGCTGCCCTGATCCACCCCTAACAAAAACGATTTCGACATGCAAAATTCCTGCTCTTGGACCAGACCCCAAGGGTTTGGCGTCTTAGGTGTTGAATTCTTGGAGAAAACCCTTGGGGTCTTTCATGTTTAAATTTGAGGTAAAAGCTCCCCTAGATGATGGATGATGTAAGTTGGCATTATATCAGATTGTGTTGCCATTTCTTCTGTCGTGGCGCCGGTCAGGGTTAAGGCCGCGGCCATGCCGGCGTCTAAACCCATCAGCACGTCTGTCTCCAGCCGGTCACCCGTCATCAGGCAGCGGTCGGCCGGCGCTTTCAGCAAACCGAGGATCGCCTCGGCCATGTAGCCGGACGGTTTGCCTACCACCGCCTCAACTTTGGTGTTGGTGCACGCTTCGATGGCCGCAATCATGGCCGCCGCATCCGGCTCGCCGCCGCCAGGGACGGGGCAGTAGCGGTCGGCGTTCGTAGCAAAAAAGCGGGCGCCGCTGCGGATAGCATCAAACGCAATTTGCAGCTTGCGATAGACAAATGTCCGGTCAAAACTGGCAATCACCACGTCTACCTGGTTGGCCTGATCGGTGAGGGTGAAGCCTGCGGCCGTTAACTCATCACAAAGCGACTGTTCACCCACCACAAACAGGCTGGCTCCGGGCATGCGCCGCCGCAAGAAATCGACCATCACAAAAGAGGAGTTAACAACGTCATGGTCCGAGGTTGGCAGGCCCAGCCGCGTCAGCTTCTGCGCATACGCCTGCCGGGTATGCGTGGGATTGTTGGACAAAAAGACCGTCCGCTTGCCCCGTTCCCGCAGGCGCATAATGGTTTCTCCGGCGTGGGGCAACAGCGCCTCCCCCAAATAAACCGTCCCATCCAGGTCAAAAATGTAAGCATCGTACTCTATCATTCACTTAATTCACAATCTAGTAGATTGGACCATTTTTCTTTTACCGAAGGCATCGTCGTGAACAAAATGGTCCAATCTTGAGTTCTATTATCCTTTGACGCCACTGCTGGTGGCGCTTTCCACAAAGAAGCGCTGGCCCAAAATGTAGATGACCATCGGCGGCAAAATGGCGATGGCCGCCCCGGCCAGGATCAGATTCGGGCTGTCGGAGGCGCGCCCGCGCAATACATTGAGCGAAAGCGTCAGCACATGATTATCAACGTTGCCGGTGTTAATGACAACCAGCGGCCAGAAAAAGCTGTTCCAGGCGTACAAAAAGGTAAAGGTGGTCAACGTGGCCAGGGCCGGCGTGCTGGCCGGCAAAAAGATGCGCAGCAAGATTTGCAGCCGGTTAGCCCCGTCAATGAGCGCCGCTTCTTCAATTTCTTTGGGAATGGTGATAAAGAATTGGCGCATGAGGAAGGTGCCGTAGGCGCTGAAAATCCAGGGAATCACCAGCGAGGTGATCTTGTCCACCCAGCCGATATATACCATCAGCTGGTACATCGGTGTCACCAGCACGACAAAGGGAATCATGATGGTGCCCAGGTAAAAAACAAACAAGTTGTTGCGTCCGGGGAAGTCGAGGCGGGCAAAGGCGTAGCCGCCCAGTACCGAGGTGGTGAGGGTGCCCAACACAACCAGAACGGTGACCAGAATCGTATTGGTCAGGCTGCGGTCCATGTTTTGCAGCTCAATCACTTCGCTGTAATTTTCGGGCCGGGCAGTGAGCTGCTCAACCGGCTGGCTGAGGCGCACGTTTTGCAATATCTCTACGTCCGGGTTGTTGGGATCGACAAAGCGGCCCAGAGCCGTCTGGCTGGCCAGGGCCAGCTCCTGAGTCTGGCCGTCGATATTGACCAGGTAAACAGGCAGTTCTTCGCCGTTGACGATGACCTGTTCGGTGTTGGTGAAGCCGCCTTTGGGTTCGGCATCGGTTAACGGCCGTTCCAAAGACACCTCTGGATTGGCCGGGTCCACAAACACACCAATGCGGATATTGCTTTCCACCAGCGCCAGTTCGCGCTGCTCGCCATTGACTTCACCATAATACAGCGGCAGCGGCTCGTCAAAGCCGGGCATCTCTGTGGTGAGCGTTTCACGCGGCAGCAGCCGGGGTGGGGAGCGGAACGTATCTTTGGGTTCCTTGAACGAGGTTGTCATCATGTAGATAAAGGGAAACAGCATGAAGAAGGCGACAACCGTCAGTACGAGGTAAATCAAGCCGTTACGAATTGCCTGGGTCGTTTTGTAAGAACGAATCATCATTTCACCTTACCTTTCGTAGGAGCTGCCGCTGGTGCGCTGCCGTTGGAATTGGAACAGTGTTGCGCCAAAGATGAGCAGGAACAAAACCCAGGCAATGGCCGAGGCGTAGCCCTGTTCAAAGCGCTGGAATCCTTTTTGGTACAAATAAAGCACAATGGTGAGGGTGGAGTTGCCCGGACCTGCCGGGTTTTGCCCCGGCATGATGATGAATACCTGCTCAAACACCTGCATCGCCTGAATGACGGTGGTGGTGATCACAAAAAAGGTGGTGGGACCCAGCAGCGGCAGGGTCACTTTCCAAAACTGCTGCCTGGGGGAAGCGCCATCAACCGTGGCCGCTTCATAAAGCTCGCGGGGAATGTTCTGCAATCCGGCCAGGAACAAGACGGTGTTAAAACCAGTCCACTGCCAGGCGGCCATGATGATAACGGCCAGCAGTGCTGTGTTGCTTTCGGATAGCCACCGAATTTGCGGATCGGTCAGGGCGAAGCCAATATTATTGAAAAACTGTACGAGCAGCGTGATCCCGTAATTGATATAGCCGATGGTGGCGTTGTAGAGCCACTGCCACACCAGGGCAATGCCCACTACGGCCGCCACGCTGGGCAAAAAATAAATGGCGCGGAAAAAGCGCATACCGGGAATTTTGCTGTTGAGCAGATTGGCCAGGAGCAGCGCCGGAATGACGCTGAGCGGCACGGCCAGCAGCACAAACTGGAGCGTGTTGCCCAGCGCGGTCCAGAACAGCTTGTCCTGCGCGCCGATAATGTAGCTTCGGCCGAAAATGGTAAAGCGAGTCAGTTCGTCAAACTGGGTCACGTCCAGCACGTCACTTGCCAGTTGGTTTGCATTGGCCAGTGGCTCAAAGTCCAGGTTGAAAATTTCGGCGTAGTTGTCCAGGCCGATGAAGTTAGGCGTGCTAAAGGCGTCGGAGTCGGTGAAGCTGACATAAAGGGAAAGCACCAGCGGCCCGGCAAAGAAAATAAGGAAGCCGAGCAGGTTGGGGGAGAGGAACAGATAGCCGTTGAGCATTTCGGTGTCGGCATTGGTGGTTTGGAACGCGGCGGCCACCGGTCGCTGCCACATAGCCCACACCATCAGACCAAACGAAATAGCCGCCAGCAGGAAGACGGCCGTTACCCATCCCTCAACCAGCGTCGCTCCCATCGCCGCCAGTCCATTGAGCAGGCCAACCGCCAGCAAAAAGCCAATAATGCCCACAAGGGAGATGCCCCGGCCAAGCTGCTGAATTTGCCGCTGGCGGTGCAGATTTCCCTCGGCCTGATCAGTTTGGCTGCTGACCCAAAGGCCAACAAAGATCAGGGCAAAAAAAGGCAGCCCGCGGGCAAATGAGTCTGCCAGCGAGTCTAACCCCACAAACAGGTTGAGCCGCTGCATACTGCCCACCAGGAAAAATAAAAAGCCCAGGTAGTTGACGGCCAGCGAAAGGTTACGTCCGCGCGAACGAAGCTGGTTGATATAGTAGACGGCCGTTCCACTCAACGCCGCCATGCCGACCAGCAACACCCCGGCAAGGATGCGCAGCCAGACGGCCGTTTCTGAACTTTGTCCCAGCCAGACGGCCCCGCCCAAACCCGCCAGAATCAGAAAACCATGCCAGAGCTTCACGATCTGAATCCAGAGCGCCGCCTGGTTTTCTGGGGATGGTGCCTTTTGTGGATCAACAGTTGCTGTTGTCATCAGGAAACTCCAAATGAGATAGGTGTCAGGGGTTGGTGGTTGGATGATTGGCGAGTGATGGCCGCACTGTATAACATGCGGCCATCACTCAGGTTAAAACTTATTGGTTAAAGGTACGGTTTGCTTCGTCGCAGATGGTGGCGGCGTAATCTTCGATGCTGGTTTCACCGTTGAGGACGGCCGTTACCGCCGGACCCATCACCGCGTCGAATTCAGGCCAACTGCCGGCCCATAGGGGGCCTTCCGTAGCCGGATTCTCGGCTAACCCATCCAGAAATGCCTGGTTGTTTTGCGGCGGTGTGAAGGTGAGGAACGCTTCCAATGCCTCATCGCTCACGCGGCTGGGGATGTTGGCTCCTAGCTCGGCAATCTTTGCTTGCGTTTCGGCGGTCGTTAATGCCTGTACTAATTCCCAGGCGGCTTCCGGATGTTCCGTGTTGGCATTGACCACATAGGCACCCCAGAAGAGCCAGTTGCTCGGACCGGCAGGACCTTCAGGCAGCTTGACGACATCCCAGTTGAAGTTGGCGCTGGCGCGGGCACCGGGGGTGGCCCAACGGCCGTTTTGGAACATACCAACTTTACCGGCCAGGAACGGCGGTTCGCTATCTTCGCCGTAAGGCACAGCCACGTCAAATTCCTGGTACAGGCGCTGCTCGAACTCCAGCCCGGCCAATGCTTCGGGCGTGTCCAGGCCACAGGCCGTGCGGTCTTCGTTGAAGAAGCTGCCGCCAGCGGCGTTAATCCAGTAGCCATATGGACCCCACCATGCATTTTGGCCGTAACCAAAAATGTCGTCGCCTAGCGCGTCAATGGCTGAGGCCACTTCGACGAAGGTATCCCAATTCCATTCGCCGTTGGCAGCCAACTCGCGTGGGTCGGGCGCGCCGGATTCGGCCAGCAGATCCAGGTTCAGGTAAAGGGCAAAGGTAGAAACGTCACGGGGCAGACCCCACAGCGTCTCGCCGGTGTTGCCGGTTTCTGGATTAAACGTGAGGTGGAACATCGGGCCGGGATAAAAAGCGTCATCGCTGTAACCTTCTGTGGCATTGGCCAAATCGCGCATGTTCAGAATCAAACCACGGGTGGCAAAGTCAGCCACATCTGTGCCGGGAATCCAGAAAACGTCGGGCGCCGTGCCGGCAGCCAGTTCCGTCTTTAGCACGTCCTGGTAGCTCGATCCTTCGCTGCCGCCCGGCTCATAAACCAGACTGATGCCCTCAAGCGAAGCGTCCAGGTCGTCGCTGACGGATTGGTAGACGTCAATTTCGGCCTGGTTGTCGGGGCGAGTGCGCCAGCGCAACGTTACTTCAGCCATCTCTTCTTCGTCCATTGCTTCTTCACTGTCAGCGGCCGTATCGCTGCTTTCGGTTGTGTCCGCTGTCGTATCGGTCTCGGTGTCGGCCGGTTCCTCGGCCGTGTCACCGCCACCACAGGCAACAAGCAGCGCCATTGCCAGGAGTGCAATCAGGAAAAGCCAAAATCTTTTCAGTTTCATTTAAATCTCTCTCCTCTGTCGATTAATAAATCTTGGATATTGTTTTGCGGAATTGTTTGTCTAAAAATTTGGTTGATGCGATCACCTCCTTCAAAGTTTGTTGATTTTTTTGGTTCAATTGTTAGATTTTTTGTCAGGGTTGGTTAACGGCCGTTTCTACACCGGCGGCATCGTTGAATCCCGCAGGATCAGCGAGGCGGGCAGCGTTAAATGTTGCTGTTTTGTGGCCGGCCGGCTCACGCCGTCAATCAACAGTTGGGCCGCCAAACGGCCGATTTCGGCAAAATCCTGGCGCAGCGTGGTGAGCGGCGGAGACAGGTACGTGGCCATCGGGATGTCATCAATGCCGATGAGCGATAACTGTTCCGGCACGGCCACATTCAGATCGTTGGCGGCGCGCAGCACCCCGGCGGCCATCTGGTCGTTTTGCACAAAAATGGCGGTGGGCGGCGTGGCGAGCTGCATCAGCTGGTGCAGGGCAGCGAAGCCGGAGCCCGCTTGCCAATCCCCTTCAACGACAAATTCGGGCGGCTGGGGCAACCCTTGAGCCTGGAGTGCCTGCTGGTAGCCGGCCAGCCGGTCCTGAGCGCAATCTTCCACCATGCGGCCGGTGATGGTGGCAATGTGGCGGTGCCCTTGCTCCAGCAAATGGATTGTGGCAATCCGGCCGGCCGAGACGTCATCCAGCGCCACCGAGTTGACAGCGTCCTCGCGGGGGCGGGCGCCGGCAAAGACGACGGGAAATTGTTCGGGGAGGTGGTTAAAACGGCCGTCGGCATACGGATTAATGACCATGATGCCTTCGGTCTGGCGGCTGGGCACCAACTGTTCGATCAGAGCGGTAAAGATTTCTTCATCCGGGGCCGAGGCGGACAGTAAAAAGAAGCCGTGTTGGCGCGCTTCTTGCTCGGCGCCTTGAATGATGCGGGCAAAGGTGTAGTCGGTGAGGTTCGGGGCGATGCAGGCGAGGATGCCGGTGCGCCCTTTGGCCATGGAGCGGGCGATGGCGCTGGGTCTATAGCCCAGGTTCTCAATGGCGGCTTCAACCCTGGCCCGGGTTTCGGGACTGACGCGTTCGTTGTCATTGATCACGCGCGACACGGTCTGGTGTGAAACACCCGCCTCCGCCGCAACATCCCGAATGGTGATGGAAGACCGAGCCATGAAGCCTCCTGGTACCTGCTTGTGTGACCGGTCATGTGACCAGTCACACTATGCTACTGCTATTGGTCAACTTTGTAAAGCAACTGCTCCTTTTCTTGCGAATTTTGCCGGGAGCGACAACGTGGCATGAAAAAAGGCGGTTCATCACTGAACCGCCTTTCTCTTCAAGCGTCGTTTTGGGTAGGATTAAGGGTAGGTGGCGTAAACGGCCGTTTCCCCTGCTTCATTAAATGTAAACACCTCGTATGCCTCTGGCGCCGCGCCTGGCGTTTCCATGCCGGGCGAGCCGATGGGCATGCCGGGTACGCCGATGCCCACCACATCCGGTTTTTCTGTCAATAGGCGGCTCACTTCTGCCGCCGGTACATGTCCTTCTACGATATAGCCGTCCACGACGGCCGTATGGCAAGAGTAGAGCGATGTGGGCACCTGGTAACGATTTTTTACCTCAACCAGGTTGTTGACCCCTTTTTCCACCACGGTGAAGCCGTGCTCCTCCAGGTGGGCGCTCCAATCGCCGCAGCAGCCTCAGGTAGGGGTTTTAAAGACCGTGACAACGCCCGGCTCTTCCACAGCCGCCAGCGGGTCCTCGGCCGGTGTTGAAGCGCAGGCTGCCACGCTCAACAGCAGCATTAAAAACAAAATGAGCGATCTCATTTTCATACTTGTGATCCTCCGAATTTGTAAATGTGACTATCAACATTTCCCAGGAAACTCCCAAACAGCTCCATGCTTTTAAGTGCAGTTTCCGAGCAAATTTAGAGAAAGATACCGGTTTAGATAGGGAAAAGCTATTGACATTCCTAAGCATTTCTTATGGATAAAAGTCACCTGGCTGAGATGCAAATGATTATTGTGCCTGGTTGGTTGAACAATTAGCAGAATTAACGATAATGGTTAGCGACCTGTTATATTGTGAGGCTTTATGAAAACACCTGCCGGAAAAGAGTGCCGGTTTTATTACCAAAATTTCCATCGCGGCCGTTCGGAGCAAGAGTGCCGCCTGATCATGGGCAATCCCCGTTCAGAACCGTGGCGGCCGTCTGATTGCAGCAAATGCCCCGTGCCGGATATTTTGCTGGCCAACAACAACCCCAACCTGGTTTTGGAAGCGACCGTCGAGAAAGGCTTTTTAGGGTTGAACCGGCGCGTGACGGTAAAGGCATTTTGCAGCAAGCATTTGATTGACGTGGCCAAGCCGCAGGTGGGCTGCCCCGAATGTGCCCGCGAGAAACCGGGTCTGCCGGACCTGTTTGATAATCTTGACAAATAACACTTGAGAGTAAAAAGTGAGAAGTGAAACGTGGCAACCTGTTTCACTTGCTGACTATCCACTCGCCACTAACCACAAAACATGATTCAAGCCATTCTCTTTGATTTAGACGATACGCTACTGGGCAATGATATGGACAATTTCCTGCCCGGCTATTTTTCTTTATTGGGTGAGTACGCGACGCAATTTATGCCCCGTGAGCAGTTTTTGACGGAGTTGGTGACCTGCACGCAGGCGATGGTCCAAAATGACGATTCATCGTTGTCCAACCGGGATGTGTTTTGGCGGCTTTTTGCCCAGCGCACCGGGCTGGACGGCCAGAAGATGGAAGCGGTTTTTGACCAGTTTTACCGGAATCAATTTTTGCAGCTGGAGTCGCGCACAGTGAGACGGCCGTTTGCCGCCAAGCTGGTTAAATTGTGCCTGGACAAAAATCTGGACGTGGTTATCGCCACCAACCCGCTTTTCCCGCTGGTGGCTATCGAAGCCCGGCTGGCCTGGGCCGGGCTCCCGGTTGAGGCATACGACTTTGCCCTGGTAACCGCCTACGAAAACATGCACGCTACCAAGCCATCACCGGCCTACTACACCGAAATTTTGGAAAAGATAGAATGTGCCCCGGAGAACACACTCATGGTGGGTAATGATTGGGCAAATGACATTGTGCCGGCTCACAGCGTGGGCATCCATACCTACTGGCTGGCCCCGGCAGATGCCGTGACGCCCGACAAAACCCCCAGCCATCGTGGCACGTCGCTGCAGGATTTGTACGTGCTGCTGGCGGCGGGTTGGCAGCCGGTTGTCAGTAAGCAGTAAGCAGTAAACAGTGGTCGGTAATCGGTAATCCTCTCGCATCATTTAAGCACGCTATGAACTCCCTCAACGGTGATTCCCGTGAAGTGAAAAAGGCGATTGTGTTGGCCGCGGGGCGAGGGAAGAGACTACGGCCGTATACCGATCACACGCCCAAACCGTTGCTGCTGTGGCACGGCCGTCCCCTCTTGCACACCACGCTCACCGCCCTGGCTAACATGGGCGTCTCTGATGTTTGTCTCATCATACATTACCTGGCTGAGCAAATTGAAGCGTTTGTCGGCGATGGCAATGCCTGGGGTTTGAGCGCTTGTTTTGTGCGGCAGGGGGTGTTGAATGGCACAGCAACGGCCGTGCAGCTTGCCGCCGATTTTATCGATGCCCCCACGGTCATCGTGGCCGCCGATTACATCTTGCCACCTGATTATTTGCAGGCCTTACACGCTGTCTATCTGGAAGCCGGCACGCCGCTGGCCGTGAGCCTGAAGGCGCTGCCGGAAGCGGAACTGAGCCAGCGCAGCAGCGTGCGCTTTGCCGCCGACGGCACCATTGCTGAGGTGGTGGAAAAACCGGCCACCGGGCAGGCCCCCAGCCAGGTCGGCGCCTCACTGATCTACATTGTGCCGCCGCAAATTTGTAGTTATCTCTCTGAGCTTACCGCCTCCCCCCGAGGCGAATATGAACTGCCCACCGTCATTAACCGGATGGTGCAGGATGGATACAAATTATTTGGACTGCGGCAGCCCGCCCCCGCCGAATGGCACCCCGGTAGGGGAGAGGCAGGTGGCTAAAATTTTGGCCATTCACCGAAACCTGATTCCCACCTGCCTCGGCCAATTGCTCAAATAACCAAATGGTTCGTGGAACAAATGTACGAGAAGTTTGGAGGGTTGTTGGCACGTTTTGCCAGGGTAGCAACCAAACGCCTTGCCCCTACCACTTCTCCGGGTGAAATTTACATTTGGAACGTTTCATACACCGAAATGTGGCCACCGTGGCGCCAATGCGGACACCCTTTGGCCAGGGTTACGGCTTCATCCAGCGAATCGGCCTTGATCACAGAGTAACCGGTGGCCGGCGTGCCAACAGCCCCATCGGCCACGACGCCATCGGGCGAAATTGTTTTGGCTTGTGGTGTAAAGGGATTGCCGCCATTTACCAGGGCGTCGCCCAGGCTGCCCATCCAGGCACCCCACGCTTCCATGATTTGGGCATTTTCTTCTTCAGTCTCGGGATAGCTGCCGCCGGTGTACACTAATACAAATTCTGTCATGATTCTTTCTCCTTTTGGGAATGTATTTGACGCAAAATTGCGCCGTTCTAACTAAACGACGAACAATCGGCAGCCAGATCGACAGCCAGTTTGGGCAATTTCGATTTTTCTTTAAAATTGCCCGATGAACAATTATTTGCCATCAACAATTGATCCCACCGAGGTTGTCACCACCATTGGACTAATTTCTGACACACATATGCCGCAGCGCTGGGCCAAAATGCCCACGGCCGTTTCCCAAATTTTCGCCGACGTGGACCTGATTTTTCACGCGGGGGATGTTGGCGCCCTGTGGGTGCTGGACGAATTGAGCCGGCTGGCTCCCATCATCGCCGTGCACGGCAACGATGACAGCGCGGCTGCCGAACGGGAGCTGCCGGACCAGCAAGTTGTAGTTGTTGCAGGACAGAGATTGTTGATCTGGCACAGCCATTACGCTAATCGGGTTGATGAACTGCATTCGCGGCGCAGCGGTAACCTGCGCGAAGGGCTGCTGCGCTCGATTGCCCGGGCCAAATCGGCCGGAGCCCGGCTGGTGCATTTTGGGCATTGGCATTTGCCCCTGATTTTTGAACAGGATGGGATTGTGGCGGTGAACGCGGGCGCGATTGCTTCCGGCAATCCGTTCCAGCAGCAGGTGATTCAAACCGTGGCGTTGCTGTTTTTGCTGAAAGACGGCCGTTGCCACATCAGCCACGTCAATTTAGCCGACCCGGAACGGCCGTACACGCCCCAAACCGATATTGACGCCGGGTTTACGAAGAATTTTATGGTTTACGGCCGTTCTATTCTCTCCACCGATCTTGCCGCCCTGCATAAAACTTACCTGCGTGAAATTTACCCCGCACCAGCCTTGGCCGAAGCTTTCCTGGATGTCTGGCTGCCGCTGGCGCACCGGGTCTGGGCGGGTGAAAAACCGTGTGTTGACGTAGATGATTTGCTGGCGGCACTGAAAACGGCCGATATTAAAGAAGGAACACGGCGGAGGATAACGGCCGTAATCACCGAGGGTGCATCGTCACAAATATAGCTACAACTCATCCAGGGGACTGCGTACGCCCAATACACCACGATTGGCCACATGGGTGTAGATCATTGTTGTTTTTACATCTTTGTGACCCAGCAGCTCCTGAATCGTGCGAATATCGTAGCCAGATTCTAGCAAATGCGTGGCAAAGCTGTGCCGAAACGTATGCGGTGTGACACGCTTGCCAATTTTCGCCAATTTGGCAGCTCGCCTAACCGACCGCTGCACCGTACTTTCGTGTAAATGATAACGGTATAGCTTATCGTCTTTTCCACGCGGATTTTTTGACAAATTAGCAGATGGAAACACAAATTGCCACAGCCATTCGGTTTCTGCGTTTGGGTATTTTCTAGACAAAGCAGTTGGAAGTGGTGCGTAACCAAACCCTTGCTGCAAATCTTCATGATGAAGCTGTTTTACACTGTGAAGATGAGACTGCATTGGCGCAACAACGGCCTCTGGAAAAGTTGTCGTCCGATCTTTCTGCCCTTTGCCATCACGCACAAACAGAATTTTTTGGCCAAAATCCACATCTTGTACGCGCAGCCGCAGACATTCGGTCAAGCGCAAGCCACTGCCATATAAAAGCTGCACAATGAGCAAAGATATCCCTGAAAGGTGCGCGATCACTGCGCTTACCTCTGCTTTAGTCAGGACAACAGGGAGGCGAACTGGCTTTTTTGCCCATGTTACTTCAACAAAATCCAATGGTTTACGCAACACTTCATTGTACAAAAACAACAGCGCGCTTAGCGCCTGGTTTTGGGTTGAAGCCGCCACATTGCCTTCGACTGCAAGGTGGGTGAGAAACGATTCAATTTCGTCTCGGCCCATCTCTACTGGATGCCGTTTTTGATGGTGTCACTTAACACCCTATAATGTGCCACCTATGCACGGCCAAGATGTACCACC
>CALBTC010000302.1 GCA_937967805.1 uncultured Anaerolineaceae bacterium | reverse complement strand
AGAACCCGCTGTGCTGCGTACTCGTTCGGTTCAACGTCTTTGTTTTTTAAGTTGGGTGAGATGGTAACACGGCCGTTTTCCTGTGTCAAGCATATTTTGCCTTCAACAGCATGTTTCATTTCTTAATCCATAATCGAAAGAAAACAGGCATCAGTAAGGCTAATACGGTTAAAACAACACCGAGCCAACCCGGAAGATTAACCGATTCAGCTTCTAGCATGGGAGCTGCAGCGGCCGATAAAGGCACGAGAAGCAAACAAAAAGCAAAATAAAATGCCAAACGAAATTGTTTATTCATCAACCTGATCCTTGTCTAACGAAACCGCGAATAGCCGCTGCGTTTTCCAAAAGCTATTACGGTTTACGTTTCAACCAATTCCTTAAACCACCTTTCCAGTATAACCCATTTAGCAATAGACGGCCTTGTTTTTGATTGTAATTTTTTTCGTAATGTTTCTCGGCTATAAATGGGATCAAGGTTTGTAAAACCTTGACTGGGTAGGGCCTGACCAACATCATAGCAACAATATCAACACATCGCCGCCCCATCATGACTAACAACTTACCCGCATCGGAGCCATCAGCGTACAAGCATTGCATCAACATCATTGCCGCATTGTCGTCTACATCGCTGCCGCATTGCTGCCTTGATCAGTACCTACCCAAACGAGGAAAGAGCTTAGGCCATCATTGTTTTCGTTCCCAACGACAATCACCTGCGGTCTAAGCTCTTTTTTCTTGTATTTCAACTAAAAGGGCTTGTAAACCCAACATATAACTGTGCCAGCCAAATCCCGAAATTTGACCCATACAAACAGCAGCTAATACAGATTTCTGCCGGAAAATTTCCCGAGCATGGATATTCGATAGATGCACTTCCACTGTTGGCAAGTTCACGGCTGCAATCGCATCACGCAGCGCATAGCTGTAATGGGTAAAAGCGCCTGGATTAATGAGTATGCCATCGGCCCATTTTTGGGCCTCATGTATCGCATCGATCAGCCTGCCTTCATGATTTGATTGTAAACATTGCACCGAAGCCAAAGCCGCTTCTGCCTGTTCAGACAGTCGATTGTTGATGTCGGTGAGGGTTAAACGGCCGTATACCTCCGGCTCTCGACTACCCAGTAAATTTAAATTTGGTCCGTGTAATACCAATATCTTTATCGACATATGGCCTACCTATTCGTATCATAATGATCCCATTAGGCGAGTCAACCAGCTGGTAGAAGTTCTTACGCCATTTTAACAGCCAGTTAGATTTTACAATGAAGTGAGAAAATATTCCCAAAATGGCTGACTGCGCCAGAAAAAGACCGTAATTGTAGGCATTACCGGGTAAAATGGTCGTCATGAATTTCACAATCAACCTTCCCGTCGCTGCCTGGTTATCATGCTTCTTGCTGAAACGGCCGTAACGAACTCTCATTCAGACACGGGTTATGAACAATTTGAATCCAAACGGTAGCACCAGAATCAAGGTGAGCAAGGCCTGGCAAGCTATCAAAAACTATTTCTTCCCACCAAGACTCGAATATGTGAGCCTGGACACAGACCTGAATGTGCTACTTATACAAGGGCGAGATCGCATCCTAACCGTGATGCTGCGCCTGGCATCTTTGATTGGCGTGGTTACTATCCTGGTCATCATGGATGATTTACTGCAACGGCAGCGTTGGGGACTAGTAGCGGTCTATCTCACAGGAATGGTGACCTTTGGCATTATTAGCCATCTGCGCCAAATTAGCTACAAAGGTCGTGCCCTCACCTTTTTAGCCATTCTCTATTCATTAGGCGTGATCGATTTGTCCTTTTTTGGCATCGCCGAGGATTGGCGGCTCTATTTTTCTGCCTTTTCAATTTTATCTGCACTTTTCCTGGGCTGGCGTGCCGGACTTATTGCCTTGTTTATGAGCCTGGTCACTTTTGTCATCCTCGCCTGGCAAATTGCAATTGGCCGAATCGTCATCACTGCCTCTGCCATGGAAAGCCCTATTCCCACTACAGAAAATATTATTGCGTTTAGCCTGGTCTTTACCTTGACAAATGCTATCGTCATCTCTGCCATCATTACCCTTTTGCGAGAATTTGAAAGCGCTACAGAAAAAGAACGGCAGGCTGCTGTTAAATTAGGGCAAAGAACGGCCGAATTAGAGGATTCCTTAAACCGGGCGCAGCAGTTGGACAGTGAGGTCGCTTTTGCCCTGCAACGTGAAGAAGAGCTAAATAAATTGCGCTCTAAAATGATCACCACCATCTCCCATGAATTCCGTACCCCGCTTACCGTGATCAACAACTCGATCAGTTTGTTGGAAAAATATTATGATCGTCTATCCGAGAGCAAACGCAAAGAACAGTATCTTCGCATTCGCCAATCTATTTTTTACCTTACAGATTTACTGCAAGGCGTCTCGTTAATGGAAAGTACGCAAAACAGAACCATCCATCCACGGCAGGAACTCATTCAATTTGGGCAACTCTGTGAACGACTCATTACTGAACTCAAACAAGAAACAGACAATCCCCCGAATCTGGTAATAAATGTTAGAGGTGATAAAACAACGCCCCTGATCCTCGATCACTATCTGCTTAAACAGGTCGTTTTAAATTTACTGACCAACGCGCTTAAATATTCGCCAAGCCATCTTCCGGTACAGCTAAACATAATCCTAACCGATGAGCTAAAAATAACCATAACGGACCAAGGCATCGGCATCCCGGAATCCGAAAAAGATAAAGTTTGGGAGCCTTTTTTTCGGGGTAGTAACGTTGAGGCACATAGCGGTTTGGGGCTGGGTTTATACGTCGTCAAGCAGCTGCTAGAACCAATGGCCGGAAAAATTACGTTGGCAAACAATCCTACAGGCGGCGCCATTTTCACCGTTAAGCTGCCCCTTAAACCCCCAGCAGCAGAAGATCCGTCCGCGTAAAATTTCCCCGTTGACGCATTACCCACTGTTTGTTAACATCAGCCGCCCTGACCCAGATCAAAAAAGAAGCTTATGCCTTTAGTCGCTCATTCTGCACTACCAACTTTTGAGCAATTACGCCTGCAGGGGCAAGAAATCCTGTCCCTGGACCATGCTTTGCACCAGGACATCCGCGAGCTGCACATCGGGCTGCTCAACATGATGCCCGATGCCGCTCTCACCGTGACAGAGCAGCAGTTTATGCGGCTGTTGGGCAGCTCCAACCAGATCGCCCAGTTCTACGTCTATCCCTTCTCCATTCCTGGGCTGCCGCGCAGCCCGGAAAAACAGGCGTATATTGAAAAGTATTACACCACCTTCGAGCAGCTTAAACAGGAAGGGCTGGATGCGCTGGTTATCACTGGCGCCAATGTGGCCAATCCCACCCTGGAACAGGAACCCTTCTGGCAGCCGCTGCAGGATGTCATCGCCTGGGCCACTGAAAACGTGACCTCTGTACTCTGTTCCTGCCTGGCGACACATGCACTGGTAAAACAGCTATATGGCATCAAGCGGCAGCGCCTGCCGGCCAAAAAGTGGGGTGTGTATCCCCATCGCATCACTAACAAACAGCACCCGCTGCTGCGCCACATCAATACCCGGTTCGATGTGGTCCATTCCCGCTACAACGCGATCACCCGTGCCCAGTTAGAGGCGGCCGGATTGACAATTTTGGTAGAAAGTGAAACAGGGGGTGTCCACATGGCAGTCAGCCCCGATCAGTTTCGCATTGTCTATTTTCAGGGGCATCCGGAATATGATTACAACAGCCTGCTCAAGGAGTACAAGCGGGAGGTGCTGCGCTTTATTGCCGGGGAGATCAAGGAATATCCGCCCCACCCGGAAAATTACTTCCCACCAACGGCCGCAGCCATCGCCGACGAATACCAGGCCATTATCCTGGCCAGCCAGGAAGCCGGCACGCCCATTCCTCCTTTCCCGGAGGAGGCCATCGCCCAACATCTGGACAATACCTGGGGCGACACGGGCAAGGCGTTGTTCAACAACTGGCTGGGGCTGGTATACCAACTGACGGCGCTGGAAAGGAAACGGCCGTTCACCCCCGGCATCGACCCCAATAACCCACTGGGCCTACGCTAAATTATTCCACCAAGGAGTGGCAGTCCTAAACGCAAGTCATGATGAACTATCAAATTCAGGACTGGCAATCCTACAGCTAAAGAAAGGAGAAACACCTATTATGAAACCAGCAACCATTGCCATCCACAGCGGCTACGAAACAGACCCAACCACCAAATCAGTCGCTGTGCCCATTTACCAAACCGTTGCTTACGAATTTGACAACGCCCAGCACGGGGCAGACCTGTTCAACCTGGCCGTACCGGGCAACATATACACCCGCATCATGAACCCCACGGCCGACGTGCTGGAAAAACGCGTGGCCGAACTGGAAGGCGGCATCGCCGGGCTGGCGCTGAGCGCCGGCAGCGCCGCCGTCAATTATGCCGTCCTGACGATTGCCGAAGCCGGCAGCAACATCGTGACCGTGCCGCTGCTGTACGGCGGCACTTACACCCTGTTTGCCCACATGCTGCCCAAGCAGGGCATCGAGGTGCGCTTTGCCGCAGACGATAGTCCGGCCAGCCTGGAAAAGTTGATTGATGAGAAGACAGCGGCCGTTTTCTGCGAAACGATCGGCAATCCGGCCGGTAACATCGTGGATGTAGAAGCCATCGCCACGATGGCCCACAAGCACGGCGTCCCCGTCATTGTGGATAACACCGTCGCCACGCCCATTCTCATTCGCCCCATTGACTACGGCGCGGATATCGTGGTCCATTCGCTCACCAAATACATGGGCGGGCACGGCACCACCCTTGGCGGCATTATTGTTGACTCCGGCAAGTTTCCCTGGGCCGACCACGCCGACCGCTTCCCCATGCTGAACAATCCCGAACCATCTTACCACGGCGTGGTGTACACCGAGGCGCTGGGACCGGCAGCGTACATTGGCCGCGCCCGCACCGTGCCGCTGCGCAACACCGGTTCGGCCATCAGCCCGCTAAATGCGTTCCTGATTTTGCAGGGGATTGAAACCCTGGCTCTGCGCATGGAGCGCCACACGGAAAATGCCCTGGCGGTGGCCAACTATCTGGACAACCACGACAGCGTGGCCTGGGTCAGCTTTGCCGGATTGCCCAGCTCGCCGTATTATGAACTGGCGCAGAAGTATACAAACGGCCGTCCCTCCGCCCTCCTCACATTTGGTATCAAAGGCGGCTTTGAAGCCGGGGTGAAGTTCTACGATTCGCTAAAGCTGTTCAAGCGACTGGTCAACATCGGCGATGCCAAATCGTTGGCCGCCCATCCCGCCTCCACCACCCACCGCCAGCTCACCGAAGAGGAACTGGCACCGGCCGGCGTCACGCCAGACGCGATCCGGCTGTGCATCGGCATTGAGCACATCGACGACATTCTGGCCGATTTGGAGCAGGCGCTGGCTGCGGCCATATAATTCTAACGGAGGAGCAAGCATCCTCAGATGCGGTGCGGTTGGAGCCGTTCGCATCTGAGGATGCTCATGCCTCACTTTGTGAGGGTAACAAAATGTTTGAATGGGCACGTTTGGTGACGTTTATGCTGGCAGCGACGCTGCTGATTGTGGTGCCGGGTCCGGCGGTTTTGTACATTGTCGCCCGGTCGATTGACCAGGGGCGGCTGGCGGGCATTGTCTCGGTGTTGGGGATTGCGTTGGGGGCAATGGTGCATTCGTTGGCGGCGGCGGTGGGGATTACGGCCGTACTCGCCGCCTCTGCCCTCGCTTTCAGCACAGTTAAATATTTGGGCGCTGCTTACCTCATCTACCTGGGCATCATCACCCTGCTCAAAAAACCACAATCTCAAAAAGAAATCGTGGTCGAGCCCAAACCGCTGTGGCAAATCTTCCGCCAGGGTTTTGTGGTAAATTTACTCAACCCCAAGACAGCGCTCTTTTTCCTGGCCTTCCTGCCCCAGTTTGCCGATCCGGCACACGGTTCGGTCCCGCTGCAAACGTTCCTGCTTGGCCTCATTTTTGTGACAATTGCCCTGTTCAGCGACAGCGTCTATGCGCTGCTGGCCGGTCAGTTGGGCAGCTGGCTCAAACAGAGCCAGGCATTTCAACAGCGGCAGCGCTATTTTTCCGGATCGGTTTACATTGCGCTGGGGGTGGCTACGGCCGTTTCCGGCAGCAAGTCCAAGTAAGTGGCACATGATTAACGTTTGTGCCAACTGCGGTAACTATCGTCCCGATAAAGAAATTCGGCAAAACCCCAGCCGGGCCATCTGCCCGGACTGCGAGCATAGTCACCCATTTGTGCAACAGCCGTTGTTTATTATTTGTGGGCCAAGCGGCGGTGGGAAAACGGCCGTTTGCCGCCGGCTATTAGGGCAAAACTTGCCATTCATTCCGCTAGAAGCGGACATTTTGTACAACGCCGCCATTGTCCACTCAGATGACGCTTTCCGTGACTTTAACGAAATGTGGCTGCGGGTGTGCAAAAATATTGGGCAGGCAGGCAAGCCGGTGGCCCTGTTCCATTCTGGTGGCCTGCCACAACATATTGAGCCATGTGTCGAACGACGCTACTTTGACACCGTTTACTATCTGGCTCTTGTTGCGGAAGACGCTGCCATCACGGCGCGACTAGAAGCAAGACCGGCCTGGCGCGGTTGCACCCCGGAAAACATTGCCAAGCAGGTGGCTTACAACCAATGGCTGCGCCAAGAGGAACCGCAAAGTACACCTGTCATCACCATCTTAGACACGACCCAGGCAAATATAAAAGAAACCAGCCTTGAGGTCATCACCTGGATTCAGGAAATATTGTCAGAGTAAGGCATCAGGACAAAATTGTTTTGGCCAAACGGCCGTTTCATGATACCATTTCCTCCCGGTGCAAATGAGGCACACAAATGAGGAAACCAATGCCTGGAATAACCGGAAAGAAAATCAAAATCGCCGCGCCTTTGCGAAAAATAGATTGTTATTCATAGCCTGATCCTTCTGGATTAGGCTTTTTTTTTGCCAAAATACGGTGCGGAGATTGGACCAATTTGTCCGGAGATAGTCGCGGTGGATAAAAAATTGGTCCAATCTTGAGATAGGAGGTTTATGAGCGAAACCATAATTTTGCCCGGACTGGTCGATGTCCACACTCACTTACGCGTGCCGGGCGGTGAGCATAAAGAGGATTTTCACACGGGAACGGCCGCAGCCCTGGCCGGCGGCATTACCACCATTTTAGGGATGCCCAACACCAACCCGCCCCTGAGCACACCAGAGGTACTGGCCGCCGCCCATGAGCAGGCAGCGCAAGATATCTTGTGCGATGTGGGCCTCTTTGCCGGGGCCAGCCCGGAGGAAATTAACCGACTGGTAGAGTGCGCGCCGCGCGCCGTTGCGCTGAAAATTTACCTTAACGACACCTTTGGTCCGCTGCGCGTGGAGGATGTGCCGACGCTGATGGCCTGCTTTGCCAACTGGCCCCGCGACAAAATGATCGCCATGCACGCCGAAAAGCAGAGCGTGGCCATAGGCATCGGTCTGGCCGCCGCCTATAACCGGCCAGTCCATTTTTGCCACATCAGCCGCCGCGAGGAAATTGAGCTGATTGCCCAGGCCAAAGCCGAAGGATTGTCCGTAACGTGCGAGGTAACACCACACCACCTCTTTTTGACCGACGCAGACGCAACGCGTCTAGGACCGCTGGGCGACATGCGTCCACTGCTGGGCACACCATACGACGTGGCCGCCTTGTGGGAACATCTGGGTGAAACGGTGGACTGCATCGCTACAGACCACGCGCCGCACACGCTGGCGGAAAAGCAGTCGGCCACGCCACCGCCAGGGGTGATTGGCCTGGAGACGTCGCTGCCACTAATGCTGACGGCCGTTCAACAAAACCGCCTCACCCTGGACCGACTCATCGAACTGATGAGCACAAACCCCCGCCGCATTTTTAACCTGCCGCAACAGCCGGATACGGCCGTTACCGTCCAGCTCACCCCCCACACCATCAACAACGAGATGGTGCAAAGCAAATGCGGCTGGACGCCCTTCCACGGCACCGAAGTGGCCGCCAAAGTGCAAAAAGTGGTCTTGCGCGGCGAGGTTGTGTTTGAAAACGGCCGTGTTTTGGCCAAACCGGGCAGCGGAAAATTATTACCATAGTCGTAGGTCATGTTTAAAAACTTGACCAAGCAATTGAGGAGACGATATGAGCGCAAGCTCAACACCATGAATGAAAATCTCACGCCAAGCCACCAAGTGCGCCAAAAGGCCTTTGCGACTTTGCGTGAGGCTAAATTCGAAGGAGAAACAAACCATGCAAATGAAAACTTTAGAACCATTATTTGATTTTGAGAAGATGCACATTCCCATGCTCAACAGCAATGAATTAAGCCACCACGATATCCTGTCCGTCTCCCAGTTTGATCGAGAGAAGTTGTCTTACATTTTTGGCCGCGCCCGCGAAATGCGGGAGATGGTGGAGCGGGTTGGCGGCACGGATTTGCTTAAGGGCAAGGTGCTGGCCTGCCTCTTTTACGAACCCAGCACCCGCACCAGCTCCTCTTTCATTGCGGCGATGGAACGGCTGGGCGGCAGCGTGATCCCCATTACACAGGGGGTGCAGTTCAGCTCCATCAGCAAAGGAGAAACGCTGTCCGACACAATTCGGGTGCTGGAGCAGTACGCCGACGTGATTGTGCTGCGCCATCCAGAAATTGGTTCCGCACGCGAAGCAGCGGCGGCAGCCAACGTGCCCGTCATCAACGCCGGGGACGGCCCGGGCGAGCATCCTACGCAGGCGCTGCTGGATTTGTTCACCATCCGCGAGGAGCTGGGCACGGTGGATGGGCTGAAGGTGGCGATGGTGGGTGATTTGCGGTACGGCCGTACCGTCCACTCCCTCACCAAGCTG
>CALBTC010000301.1 GCA_937967805.1 uncultured Anaerolineaceae bacterium | reverse complement strand
AAAGACGTGGGCGCAGGCAGCTGGGAATGCGTCACCGGGCGCGTGGACCAGGGGGAAAGTTTTGAAGAAGCCCTCTACCGCGAAGTAGAAGAAGAGCTGGGCGTGCATCCCGAAATCGAATTTATCTTGGGCACCACCCATTTTTATCGCGGACCGGCCAGCCCGGAGAACGAGCTGCTGGGTATCGCCTACGCCTGCACCGTTCCTGCCGCCAGCGCCATCCGGCTAAGTACCGAACACGACGCTCACCATTGGTTTACGGCCAGCGAGCTTGTCGACTTCCTATCGGAGAACCATTGGCTGCTGCCCGTCATTGCCCGGGCCGAGATCATGCGGCAGCATTGGCCCGATGAACTGAGAGACTACTTTGTTGGACGGCCGTTCGACCTCAGTTAAATTATCCACAGATTCATTTTCCAGGGAGTTCCCCATGAGCGGGCACACCACCATGAATGAAAATGGCGCGTTATTGTGGCCCGATTTTCCAAATCGGGTATCGAACAGGATGTTCGATTTACGCAGGAGGAATGAAAATGAGCAACGAATTTAAAGAAATGTTAGCCACCGCCAGCGCCAACGTAGCAGACCTGGCGCGGCAGGCCAAAGCGCTGATTCAAGACGTGATGCCCGATGTGGTAGAGGTAGTCTGGCTCAATCAGCGCATCAGCGGCTACGGCGTGGGTCCCAAGAAAATGTCGGAACAGTTTTGCTACATTGCCCTCTTCAAAGAGCGCATCAACCTCGGCTTTTACTACGGCAGCGACCTGCCCGACCCGCAGAATTTGCTAGATGGCAGCGGCAAAAATCTGCGCCACGTCAAAATCAGCCACAGCGAGCAGTTAGAAAACCCCGCATTGCGCCAATTGGTGGTGGCTGCCTCAAAGCATTTGCCAAAATTAAAAAAGTAACAGAGGTAACTATACAGGTTTCCCCGGCGAGACCCTAAGGGTTTGCCCCTTTCGGGGACAAATTAGTCGAGTTCGAAACCCTTAGGGTCTGTATAGTTACAGAGGCATTAAGATTGGCACAGCAAAGTGGAATCAAAAGGGTGGAAGTGAGAGCAATAGGATGGCTTGCTTGGTCAGAGAATCTGCAAGGGAACTTGGAAGAAGCTTTGTCGCTGGATGCCCGACAAATTGAGCCAATGTCATCGAATATTAGGCAATCTTGCAATCGATCTAAAACAATTTACTCAACCCTCCTCGCCAGCCGCAAACTCTAAGGGCCACCTGTCAGGTCTCTCGGACGGCGGCTACCGCATCTTCGAAGCCGACATTCGCATCGCCCTCGCCTGGGCCCACCTGGCCGGCGGCAACCCCACCATCGCCCGTCAAGAGGTCACCCGCGCCCAAACCATGTCCGTAGACATGGGCTACCACTGGGGCCAGGTAGACGCCGCCGAACCGCTGGACCACCTCTAATTGTCACCCCCGCGTAGGCGGGGGTCCAGGGGGTATGGATTCCCGCCTGCGCGGGGATGACAGGCGGGGTTTCGGCCTCTATACCTGCGCGGAAAGAATCCGCGGCTACACGCACAACCCTCATTTGTCATGCTGAACGAAGTGAAGCATCCCTACGGAGCAGAAACGGCGCAGTCATCGCTCATAAGGGCTTCAAAAATTGAGCTTTAGAGGGATTTTTCGCTGCGCTCAAACTTGTGCTGAGCTGCTCCACATGGTTGAGCTTGCCGAAGTAATGACAACTTTAGGGTGTGGCCTCAATTGTTTGCCGCAGGCGAATGGTGAGCACGGTCGCCAGCCCCAGCGAGAACAAATACGCTGCGCCGTAAATGATCAGGAAGCCGCGCTCCAGCGTATAGACCAGCACCAGGAAAATGAGAAAGAGGAAGAGCTGAACGGCCGTCCACCTCCTCAACCCTCTTACCTGATCCAAATCCGTTCCCTGCCGCCGGGCCAAAACCGCCAATCCCCAAAAGTAAGCGGCAAAAAAGAGATTCTCCAGCGGCATCAGCAGGTTGCTGAACCATTCCGGCGGCGTAACGCCCGCCCAAAAATTGACATAAATATCCAGCGGCCACAACAGATGCAAGCCGTTGAACCAGATGAGCAGGTCCAGCACGATGTGCAGCAGCACGCCAATGCCCAGTCCAAGACCGAGGTTGGTGAGATGCGGCCGTTTTCCCACCGTCCCCACCAACCAAAAAACAACCACCAGCGCCAGCACAAAAAACAAACTGTGCGTCAGCGTGCGGTGCAGCCCCTCAGTCGAAGCACCGGTTATTGTGGCCACGCCCACGGCAAAATTGTCAAAATCGGGCAAAAAGCTGCCCAGCACGATGCCCAACAGTAGCCACCGGCGCGCGGGCACCCAGCGCCGCACCACCACGCCAACCAATCCATGAATCCCTGCCTGCGCCATGTCATCTCCTCCTTTGTCCTACCGAAATCAATACCTGAAGCCATTGTAATTTTGGCCTGCCTGTAGGTCAATTTTGCAAAATTGACCAACGGATCTTTCAGGCGCGGAAAGAATCCGCCACGACTGTGTTACAATCCGCTTTTTACCCATAAAAAGCGAGAAGATGATGGCAAACGAAGCGTATGAAGTGATTGTGATTGGCTCGGGAGCTGGGGGAATGAGTACGGCCGTACCCCTGGCTCAAGCCGGCAAAAAAGTCCTCGTTCTGGAGCAGCACGACGTACCCGGCGGCTGGACCCACTCCTTCACCCTGGACGGCTATAAATTCAGCCCCGGTGTGCATTACATCGGCGGAATCGGCCCCGGCGGCCAGATGCGCCGTATCTATGAAGGATTGGGCATCTCCGCCGACCTGGCCTTCTGCGAAATCAACCCCGACGGCTTCGACCACGTCTTCATTGGTGAGGAGCAATTCGACATCCCCAAGGGGCGCGAAAAATTTGCCGAACGTCTTAAAGAACGTTTCCCTCAAGAAGCCAAAGGCATCGACGGCTACCTGAGCATGTGCCAGCAGCTCATGGACGAGGTGCGCCTGCTGGGCCGCGTGCGCGGCCTGGGCGATGCCCTGACTTTGCCCTGGCGCGCCCGCCACCTCCTGCGCTGGGCTTTGCGAACAGGCGCGGACCTCATCAACCATTACGTCTCTGATCCGGTGCTGCGCGCCATTTTGTCGGCCCAATCCGGCGACCACGGCCTGCCGCCATCGCAGGTTTCCGCGCCGCTGCACGCGGGCGTCACCCATCATTATTTTGACGGCGGCTTCTACCCCGTGGGCGGCGCCTTTGCCATCCCGCGCGCCTTTGCCCGCGCCCTCAAGCGGGCCGGCGGCGAGCTGCGCCTGCAAACCCGCGTCGAACACATCTTGCTGGATGATGCCAAACGAGTGCGCGGCGTTCGCCTGATGGACGGCACGGAAATTGCCGCCCGGCACGTTGTTAGCAATGCCGATCCGGAGGTGACGTTTGGCCAGTTGGTGGGCCGCGAGCACCTGAGCGGCAAATTGCAGCGTAAGCTGGACAAGGTAAGCTATTCCACTTCCGCCCTCAGCCTGTTCATGGCCGTAGACATGGATTTGCGCGCTGCCGGGCTGGATTCGGGCAACTACTGGTTTTACAACCACAGCGACGTAGACGGCATCTATGCCGATGGCCTGACAGACAAAGTGGTGCAGGATTTCCAGCCGGAGGGGATGTTTCTGACGGTGACCACGCTCAAAGACCCGTCCAAAATGCACAGCGGGCACCACACGCTGGAGGCATTTGCCTTTGTCAACTATGAGCCGTTTGCTAAATGGGCCGACCAGCCGTCAGGTGACCGGGAGTGGGAATACCAGGAGCTCAAAGAAAAGCTTACCGCCGGCATGTTGGCCAATATCGACAAGCGCGTGCCGGGATTTAGCCAGCATGTGGTCTTCAAGGAGCTGGGCACGCCGCTGAGCAACAAGCATTATCTCAACGCCACGCGGGGCAATCTGTACGGCATCGACAAGCGCCGCTTCCAGGTGGGTCCGTGGGCCTTCAAAAACAAAACGGAGATCGCCGGGCTGTGGCTGTGCGGGGCCAGCACCACGGCGGGGCACGGCGTGGCTGGCGCTACCAGTTCTGGCCTGATGACGGCGCGACAAATTTTGGGCCGCAAAATGAGCGACCTGCTCCAGCAAAATGGTCCGCCTTTGGAAGTGTACCCATCCGAAGAGCCGGACAAATGGCCTGCCAAGCTGCGCCGCCGCATAGAACGAAATTTAAAAGAAAATAGAACACAGATAAACACAGATTGACACAGATAAAACAAAAATCTGTGTCCAATTATTTAAGTGGGAGAACGCGGAAAGAATCCGCGGCTACAGAAGAAGGAGAGTCGGGATGGCCTGGATCAAACAGATTTACCTGGAAGAAGCGACTGGCTTGCTGAAGCGGCAGCTGAATGCGGCCATCAAACGAGCGGGCCGCATCTGGAACATCGTGCAAATTATGAGCGTCAACGAGATGGCGCTGAAGGACAGTATCCGCTTTTATCAGACGCTGATGATGGGGGAGTCGCCGCTGACACGCACGCAGCGGGAAATGTTGGCGGTGGTCGTTTCTGTGGAAAACAATTGCCATTACTGACACCAGGCACATGCCCACGATCTCCGGGCCGAGATCGCAGCCGACATTCCCAATGACAAACAAGCTGATGCGTATGTTCACGCATTGGTCCGCGATTGGCGCACAGCCCCGCTGGCTCCTGCAGACATGGCGCTTTGTAAATTTGCGGCCGGGCTCACAAATCGCCAGCATGAGATGGCCCCCGGCGACATAGACGCGCTGCGCCAACATGGCTTTGATGACCGCGCCATCCATGATGCAGTACAGGTGATTGGCTATTTCAACTATATCAATCGCATTGCACACGGTTTGGGCGTCGAGCCAGAATCGTTCATTCAAACGTGGGGAAGAGCAGAAATGTAATGTACGCGAAAGACCGGCCTACCTACAGGCCCAGGCCAACTAACTAACCATGATGATCGACCGTTGGACATCCTTGATCGTGAAACAGCAGCTTAACGCGACGCAGTTTTGCTGCCATTTGGGGATGCGGTTTACCCTCAACTAAAACGGCCGCTAGCAGCGCGCTGAGCCAGCACAAAACGGCCGAAATCACCATCACCCGTCTAAACGCCTCTACAAACGACATTTTGATGGCGGCGGAAACCTCGGCCGCGGTCTCTGGCGCTAATCCGTCCGGAACGGCCGCACCGCCCAGGTCGCGCGCTTCTTCATCAAGCGCCGTTTGGGCCGCCGGCGGCAAACCCAGATCGCGCGTGCTGTCTGCCAGAGACGCTTTAAACGAGATCAGGGCAACGGCCCCCAGCACGGCCACCGCCAGAACGCTGGCGGAGCGTGAAACAGCATTATTGATGCCCGAGGCGGTGCCGCTGCTTTCTTCCGGGGCGGCGCCCATAACGGCCGTTGTCAACGGGGCCACCGTAATCCCCATGCCCAATCCCAGCACCAAAATGGGTGGCAAAAAGGTTAGCCAAAAATCCTGTGGCCCATCTGTAACTCCGGGCAAAGCAAATAAGAAAACGCCAACACCGGCAATGATTGGCCCCACCGTCAGCGGGATACGCGCCCCAATTTGGTCAACAAGGCCCCCGGCCCAGCGCGACATCAGCGTGAGCAGCAATACAAACGGCAGCAAGGTCAGTCCGGCTATCTGTTCCGGATATCCCTGCACCTGTATGAGATTAAGCGGTAAGAAAAAGAGGGTGCTGCCCAGCGCACCGTAAAGAAACAGGGTCAGCAAATTTGCGCCGCTAAAAGTGCGTGAACGGAACAGGCGCAGCGGCACCAGCGGATGGTCGCTGCGCGCTTCGACAACAATGAAAGCCGCAAAAAGAACGGCTCCGGCGACCAGACCGGTAATAATGCGCCAATCGTCAAAGCCAAACTCGGGGGCCTGGATAAAACTGTAGGTCAAGCCGGCCAGCGCCAGGGTTGCCAGCAGCGAGCCGGCAGTGTCAAGCTCTTCCGGCGCTGACTCATCTTTGCTTTCGGGAACGCGGGTCAGGGCAAAAAGGGTCACAACAGCCAGCGGGATGTTGAGGAAAAAAACCAGGCGCCACAGGTCCTGGCTGGCCAACCATCCCCCCAATACCGGACCCAATGCAATCATGAGCGCACTAAAGGTGGACCACAGCCCAATAGCTGCGCCGCGCCGGTCTGACGGAAAAGAGGCAGAAAGGATGGCCAGGCTGCCCGGCACCATCAATGCCCCGCCGATGCCTTGTACGGCCCGCGCCAGGATGAGAATGAAGGTGTTCGGGGCCAAACCGCAGGCCAGAGAAGCGACGGAAAAGAGGATGATGCCCAGCGTGAAAATGCGTTTACGGCCGTAATGATCCCCCAGCGAACCGCCCACCAAAATAAGGGCCGATAGAAACAGCGCAAAGGCATTGACAATCCACAGCAGCTCTGTGCCGCTCACTTGCAAATCACGCTGGAGCGCCGGCAAGGCCACGTTAAGCGCGCTGCTGCCGATGGAAGCCATGCTAGAAGCAGAGATGGTGGCCACCAACACCCATTTTTCTGCTTCCGGTGCGACAATTGTTTTTGTAGTGGCTGACTTGACTACCGACATCGCGATACCTTCACCCTTGCTCTTTGAGCTTGATCGCCTTTAGCCAATTTTTGTCCCCGCCAAATGCTCCAACGCTTTGACCAGAGCGTGGTTGCCTTCCAGTCCGAGGCCTTGCTGCTGCAGGGCGCGGTACAGGTTAAACACCAGGCTGGTGCCGAGCATTGGCACTCCAAGTTGATCGGCCGTCTCCAGCACCAGGCGTAAATCTTTTTGCTGTAAATCAATAGTGAAACCAGGTCGCCAATCCCGCTCCACTACCTGTGGACCGCGATTGCTGAGCATCCAACTGCCCGCTGCCCCCTGCGTAACGGCCTCCAGCGTTTTGTTCAGGTCCAGACCACCTGCCTGGGCAAAGAGCAGCGCCTCCCCAACCCCCAGCATCGTTACCACCACCAGAATTTGATTGACCAGCTTCACCGTTTGCCCGGCACCGATGTCGCCAACGTGGGTGATGGCTTTGCCCATTGCTTCAAAAACGGGCATGGCGCGGGCCACCTGGTCTTCTGCGCCGCCAACCATGATGCTGAGGGTGCCTTTGGCCGCCCCTTCGCTGCCGCCGCTGATGGGGGCATCGAGCATGTGCACGCCCCGGTCGGAGAAGGCTTTGGCCAGGCGACGGGTGACTTCGGGGCTGATGGTGCTCATGTCGATGACCAGGTTGCCGGGCTTGGCACCAAAGATGACGCCGTTCGATTGCAGCATCACATGCTCCACATCGGGCGTGTCGCTGACGCAGGTGATGATGATGTCGGCGTGACTGGCCACGTCGGCCGGGCTGGTGGCAGCGATGGCCCCCTGCTCGATGAAGGGGTCCATCTTGCTGTGAGTGCGGTTCCAAATGTAGACGACGAATCCTTTATCCAGCAGGTTGCGCACCATGCCCTGCCCCATGATGCCCAGGCCAATGAATCCGATTGTTTCTTTCATGAGATGCTCCTAGGTGGTGAGTAACCTCCCGCAGGTTCTTGCCGAGATGATCAGCCTCTGTAAAACTTGCGGGAGGTTGAATCTGATTGGTGGTTATGGGGCAATTATGCGTGGGGGGGGAACGGCCGTCAAGCCAGACACAACTTCATTTAGGACTGGCAGTTCTGGATTCCGCCAGAACGGTACTGATTCGGCCAAAGGACTGCCAGTCCTGGCAGCAAGATTAATTGGTGCGGATATCGATGATTTGGTCAACCACCGGCTCGACCGTAGCCCGCACGGCCGCTTCATCCATGTGGCGGACTTTGAAAGTCACAATGCGATTAGACGCCGCATCGCCGGAAAATTCGCCGAAGGCGAGGAAGCTGCCGTTGGCATTGGCGATGGCTTGCGTGATCTTGGCCAATACGCCCACTTTATCGGGGACAACGGCCGTTACCCGCACCCCCTGGTCTCGCGCCCCCATCAGCTCCAGCAGCATTTTGAACAGGTCGGTTTCCGTAATCAGACCAACCAGATCGCCGTTGTTCATCACCGGCAGGCCGCCAATCTTGTTGTCTACCATAATACGGGCGGCTTCTTCAATGGGCATGTTTTCCTGGATGGTGAGTATCTCTTTGGTCATCACATCCTTAACCTTGATTTTGTTGATCAGGTAGGTGATTTCCCAGACGCTGAGCGAGGTGGCGTCTGAAGGAGAAGCATTGAGCAAATCTTTGTCTGAGACGATACCGACAAGACGGCCGTTCTCCACCACGGGCGTCCGGCGAATGCGTTCGCGCTGCATCAGCTTCAAGCAATCGGGTACCGACATATCCGGCGGAACGGTAATAACGGGTTGGGACATGCGTCGTTTTACTAACATGTATGACTCCTTGTCAAAGGTGAGTGAAAAACGTGGTTTAGCAAATCACATAAAAGTATTTGAAATAGAAAGCAAGGTTTCTCGTAATTTGCTCAAGTAAAAGCCAAATTTGAGCTCGACTTATTTCTAAAATCTTTTTGGCTTTTACTCATTGCTGCAATTATAGGTTTACCAGAGGGGCTGTGCAAAGAATACGGCCGTACCCAACAAAAAAGTGGTGACTCGCTGCCAAGAGCCACCACTTAAATAGGCCACCACCTGTAAATTTTACGCCGTTTCCGTTTTACGCAGCCGGATGGGGGATTGTTTGGGCAGGCGTTCAATAACACCCTTGGCTTCCAGATCAAGCTGGACGGCCTTGCAATACCAGCGCACCGAGCCGGGCTTGGGGAACAACTCAGTTGGTACGTTATGTTCTGCCAGATATGCTGCCACTTTTTCCTCTAACTGGGCAAACGGCATTCCGTCACTGCTACTACCGGGCAGGTTGGCCAGCATGGCGTCACGGATGACGGTGTACTTTTCTTCCTTCAAATT
>CALBTC010000300.1 GCA_937967805.1 uncultured Anaerolineaceae bacterium | reverse complement strand
TGATGCCCATCATGGTACGGCCGTTGGTATCGAAGGTCATCGTGGCCACAATGGGTAAATTTGTGGCCTGGCGGCAGCCCTGCACGGCGGCCTGCACTTCGCTGATGTCGCTCATCGTTTCGATCCACAGCACGTCCACGCCGCCGGCAGCTAATCCGGCGGCCTGCTCAGCAAAACCGGCTACGGCCTCGCTAAACCGGAGCGCCCCAACCGGCTCCATAATTTCGCCGGAGGGACCAATGGAGCCGCCCACGGCTACAGGATGCTCGGCCGCGTCCGCTTCGGCGCGGGCCAGTTCGGCGGCGGCTTTGTTGAGTTCGTAAGCACGGTCTTGCAGCTTGTGAAGCTTCAGGCGGAAACAGGTGCCGCCGAAGGAGTTGGTCAGAATAATCTGGGAACCAGCCTCAATGTAGCCACGGTGGACGTTGCGGATGCGGTCGGGATGCAGGACGTTCCACATTTCAGGGGGATCGCCTTGTTCCAAACCGGCGGCCATCAGCATAGTGCCCATGCCGCCGTCGGCGATTAGATAATCATGTGTTGCCAGCAATTGCTCTAACTTGTTCATCATGAACTGCACCTCGGTATAAAATTCACAAATGGTAGCTTACCGTTTTTGTCGGCAATGTCAAACGTTTTCCGTGTTCGCCAAAACCCTTTTGGGCGTAACGTTTCACGCCTCACTTCGTATTTGATCGTGCGTTTTCTAAAAGGCCGACGATTTGATTGAGGTGCTCGGTGTCGTGGTCTACCAGGAGTTGGACCATGAAGCGCAGCTTGGTGGGGCCTAGGGTTTCATGCACGGCGCGGCGCTGCCAGGCAGCGGCATTGAGCGATTGCAAATAGGCCAGCGTTTCGCTGCGACCTGTGCTGAAGTTGTTGATCAGTTCGGCCACAGGGATTGGGTCGGATTGAGGTCGGGTTTCGGGGTGGATGTAGGGGAGGAATGGCCGTTCCTCTGCCACAATCTTTTGCAAGCGGGCCAGGTACAATGACTCAGTAGCAATCAAATGGCGCAGTACGTCGGCAATGGACCATGCACCGGGGGTTGGACGTTGGTGAACGGCCGTTTCATCCGCCCGGCGCAGCATGAAGCTTAGATCTTTAGGCATACTGGCCAGCGCTTTCAGCAGGATGGTTCTTTTACTCATCTACTAACTGAAAAGTGAAACGCAAGAAGTGGGAAGAAACCCACTTCTTGCGTTTCACTTGCTTCCATCAAGGCGTGCCTGTGAGCTCCAGCAGTCGGGCCAGATCGCTCTCCAGGGCATTCAGCTCTATGCCGTAGGTGGCCCAATCGCCATTCCGCTGGGCGGCCTGGGCAGCTTCAAAGTGGGCATTGGCCGAGCTGATGAGCTCTTCTACAGTCGCATCTACCGGAGCAATTTCTACGGGTGTGGTGTCGGTGTCTGGCTTGGTTTCGTTGGCGACGGCCGTTTCATCATCATCTTCCACCACGATTTCGCCTGGTTTCTCTAGCAGCAGTGAGGCTAAGGCTCTGTCCAACGATAGATCCATGGTAATGCGGGTGTCGGTAGCCACAATCACGCGTTTTAGCTCCGGTAATGCGCTGGTGTCTGCCTGTAAATACACAGGTTCTACGTACAAAAAGCTGTTGTTCAGCGGCACCACCAGCAGATTGCCCCGAATCACGTTTGAACCACCTTGATCCCACAAAGAAAACTGCTGTGAGATAGATGGTTCCTGGTCGATACGACTTTCTACCTGAATAGGGCCAAAGACGAGCTCCTGTTTGGGCAACTCGTATACCACCAGTTCCCCATAATTTTCCGGATCATTGCGTGCAGCCATCCAGGCGATCATGTTGTCCTTGCCTACTGGGTTAAATGGCTGAATGAGTAAATATTCGCTCTCAGTTTCACCCGGCAGCGGCATGATGACGTAATAAGGCTCCATCAACTGCTGGTTGCCTTCAAACACCTCTTGCGGAATTTGCCACACGTCTTCCTGATTAAAGAAGACGCGCACGTCGGTCATGTGGTAGCGAAGGTATTGCTGGATTTGGATGTTAAACAAATCTTCAGGGTAGCGTAGATGGTTCTGTAAATTTGCGGGCATCTCGCTGAGGGGTTTAAACAGACCGGGAAAAGCGTTGCTGTAGGATTGAATGATGGGGTCATCTTCTTCGACAATGTAGTAGTTGACGGTGCCGTTGTAGGCATCAATCGTGATTTTTGCGGCGTTGCGAATGTAGTTGATCCCAGAAGCAGCATCGGGAGTAGCATAGGGAAAGCGTCGGCTAATGGTAAAAGCGTCTTGAACCCAAATCAGATTTCCCTCATCGGTTAAAACAATATAGGGATCGCTGTCTAATGCCAGGAATGGGGTGATTTGCGTGACGCGCTCTTGAATGTCGCGGTGAAGCTGAACCCTGGTTTGCGTATTGATTTCATCGCTGAGCAGCACGTTGGTGTCGCCCAGACGCACGGCAAAGGCCAGCCGTTTGAGGAAGTTGTCCAGCGGCACGCCGCCGGTACCTTGATAGCTGCTGTACACGTTTTCATTGCCGCTGGGGTAATCAAACTCATCCCGCTCGCTGCCCACAAATACTTCGTCGTTATCTACCTCACCGTAGTAAATTTCTGGGCGCGTTACCGGCAGATCGACGACGCTTTCTGGCGGCAGATCTTTGATGAAGAATTCCGGCTGGCCGTCGGCGGTGAAGCGGTCTACAGGATTCATGACGATGCCGTAGCCGTGGGTAAATTCCAGCTTGGTGTTGACCCAGGAGAGCGAGGGCAGTTGCGTTTTGTCAAGTTCGCGCGTGGCCAACATGACCTGGCGCGTTTCGCCGTCGATCTCGTAGCGGTCGATGTCGATTTCGCCAAAGACGTAATACGGCCGTAACGCCTGCAACTGTGTATAGGTAGCCCGCAGCGGCCGATAATCCCACAAACGAATGTTGTTCAGAACGTCTTCATTAGCGGCCAAGTCAGCTTGGGTTAAGGTATCGACTTCATTGAAGTCGCGCACCTCTATTTTGTCCAGGTTAAAGCCAAGACGCGTGTAATCGATATTGTTTTGGATGTAAGGCGTTTCCCGCACCAATTCGTTGGGCACCACTTCATAACGCTGCAACAGTGCCGGATAGATGCCGCCCACCAGAACGGTCGCTGCCAGCCACAAACCGGCCGTGACGAGCAACGGCCGTACACTCAACCGGAACACATTGAAGAACATTACCAGCGCCGCCAGCACCATAAACGCCAATTGGGCATACAGCGCATACAGCGATGCATTGATGTCTGTATAGCTGGCGCCAAAGACCACGCCGCGATCTGAATAGTTCAGGTTGAAGATGTCGAACAGGTTGCCACTGGCCCACAGCAGCAAGATGATGGCTGCTAGCAGCGCCACATGCTGCCGCAAAATGGGGGATTGGTGTGGCCGCCACTGCCCCCGCTGAATCTCGACCACATTGTTGACGGCATAAATGGCGACTACGCCAATCAACGTCAGCAAGAGCAGCGAAACCGTCCACTGTTGCAGCGCCTCATAAACGGGCAGCTCAAACAGATAAAAGCTGATGTCCCGACTGAAAATGGGATCGTTGGTGCCAAACGGCACGCGGTTGAGAAATAGTAAAAATTCATCCCAGCGCACGGCAATGGAGCTGGCAAAACCAAAGGCCAAAAAGAGGGCAACGGCCGTTAAAATCCAGCGCACGCCTCGTATTTGCAAGAAGCGGGGATAAAACTCCGGTGTGGCTTTGATGGCCCGCCGCCGGGCCAACTGCCAGTTGCCCCACAAAACCAAAAAGGCGATTACAAAAAAGGCAACAAAGCTAAAAAATTGGTAGCTCCAGCGGGTAAGCCAGACGTTTTGGTAATCCAGCTCGCTAAAC
>CALBTC010000299.1 GCA_937967805.1 uncultured Anaerolineaceae bacterium | reverse complement strand
CGACCCAACGACCCGCCTCTGATTCAAAAATGAGAATCACATCCTCTGGTTCTGTAGCCGAACCACGCATTAGCCCCCAACCTGTACCCAGATAGTCGTCCAAATCGAAATCTTCTGGAATCGTGTAAGTTTCCTCCAGAATTTTAGCTTCCTGTACGCGGTCCACTTTAAATTGGAGAACTTTCTTACGCTTATGATCATTGGCGATCAGGTGCACGGAACGCCCGTATGGCATAAGGTGATAGGTGTCACGCATTTCTTCTGAACCTTTGCCTTCTCGCGACCCCGTGGCATAAGAAACCCAGGTCTGCTTTTGCTCCATCAAGGCGCGGTGGAACAATGTAAGCATGGCCTGGCGATGCGTTTTGACGGCATGACGCGGTAATTTGTCTGTAGCATCACGTAGTAACGGCCGTAATTGTTCAGGAAAAATAGTTTCTAGCCGGGCAATGGCTGTGGCTAATCCCACTGAGTTCACACCCGGCACTGCCTGAGCCAGTCTGGCGGCCGTGAGTAGGGCAATCGCTTCATTTAGAGTGTAGGTAGCAGTCGGTAAGTGGGGCAGTTCGCTAAATGAATAACTCGTTCCGTCGTGAGACAAGCTTAAACCCAATCTCACTCTGATAAGTTCTAGATCTTTTTGGATCATTCTCTCACTGATTTCATGATGTTCAGCCAATCTTTTCCGACTCCATTGCCCTGGCTGGGTGGCAATTTGCTGAATAATGTCCAAGATTCGCGCGGTACGCCTGATCTGATTATCACGGCCTTCGCTATTTTGGGGAAGATTGCTCATATTGATTTTCCTCGGTTGTGAGCAATTAAAGCACAGAGATGAGAACCCAGTGGTTCCCGCAGAACGATGGAAACAGTATAACACGTCGATCATAAACTTGTGAAGGAACCAGGGTGTTCCCATAAGTACTGTTTAATGGGGAAAAAGGAGGTTCCTATGCCTATCATCCAACACCTGATCGCCGATGAGTTCGGCAGCCACATCGGCAAATATCAGGGGCGGCTCAAGGTAACCAAAGCTAAAGAAGTTCTGGCCCAGGCCCCCCTACTCCACCTGGAAACGGTCACCGTCGCCAGCCGCGGCGTTAGCATCTCTGCCGACGCCATTCAGTCCTGCACCGAGCGCGGCATCCCCGTTCACTTTCTCAGCAGTCGCGGCAATCCCTATGCCGGGCTGTACAGCGCCGGTCTCATGGGCACTGTCCTCACCCGCCGGGCGCAAATGGCTGCTTATAACGATTTGCGTGGGGTGCATCTGGCTTTGGGTTTTGCCGGTGGCAAGATTCAAAACCAGGCGACGCTGCTGAAATACACCGCCAAATACCGCAAGGACAAAGACCCGGCGCTGTACAAAGAGCTGCACTGGCTGGCCGGCGAGACGGTTGATCATATGGAAGAGGTTTGCACGCTCGACTTTATGGCTCCCAGAGAAAATTACTACCTGGACGATATTCGCAGCCACCTGCTTTCTGTAGAAGGCCGGGCGGCCAAAAAGTATTGGCAGGGGTTTAAGCTGCTGCTGCCGGAGGCACTCGACTGGCCCGGCCGCCAGGGGCGCGGCGCGCGCGACCCCTTCAACAGCGCGCTCAACTATGGTTACGGTATTCTCTACGGCCAGGTTGAGCGGGCTATCATTTTGGCCGGATTAGACCCTTACGCCGGATTCATCCATGTAGACCGCCCCGGCAAGCCCAGCCTGGTGCTGGATTTAATCGAGGAGTTTCGTGCCCCGGTAGTTGACCGTACGCTATTGGGATTGGTGAATAAGGGGGTAGCCCTCGAACAAGATGAACAGGGCTGGCTCGTAGAAAAAACGCGCCGTTTCCTGGCAGAAAAGGTCCTGGCCCGATTGGAAAGCCAGGAGCGGTATGAAAAGAAACGGCATCCACTGCGAGCCATCATTCAAATGCAGGCCCGCCGCCTGGCCGCTTATGTGCGTGGCGAACGTGATAATTATGATCCATTTTTGGCCAGTTGGTGATCGGTATACGGTTATCAGTAATCAGTGAAACAGTAATCGATGCCCTATCTTTTACTGATTACTGACCACTAACCTACTGATTACTGACCCACTGGAAAAATGCGCTGCCTACTCATTTACGACATCCCCGATGATCGCATCCGCACCAAAGTGGCGGACAAGTGCCTGGATTATGGTCTGGACCGGGTGCAGTTTAGTGCTTTCTCAGGCAATATTTCCCGCAATTTACAGGAAGAGCTCTTTTTACAAGTGACTGATCTGTTGGGGAACGAAGCGGGCAACATCCAACTGCTGCCGATTTGCGGCAAAGATTGGGCAAATCGGTTAACCCATATTTGTGAAGATGAAGCAGAAAAGGGAAAGGTCCCTGATGACAACTGAAGATCCATTTCTTTTTCGCGTTATTGACTTGAAGCAGTACGTTTACTGTCCCCGGATTCTGTATTATCACACGGTGCTGCCTCAGGTGCGGCCGTTGACCTATAAAATGGCGGCAGGCATTGCGGCACATACGGAAACGGAGCAGCGGGAGAAGCGGCGCAGCCTGCGCACTTATGGCTTGCAACAGGGTGAACGACAGTTTAATGTGCCGCTTTATGCCCCAGAACTGCATCTTTCTGGTGAGTTGGATATGCTCATCGAAACAGCAACAGAGTTGATACCGGTCGATTTTAAGCAGTCGAAGCGTGAGGGGGATCATTTTCGTTTACAGCTGTTAGCTTACGGCCGTTTGCTAGACGCCGTTTATAATCCCCAACAAAAAGCGATATACCGCGGCTTTCTTTATCTTATCCCCAGCCGCCAGGCTGTGGAGGTTCGCTTTACTCCCAGTCTCCAGCGAAAATTTGACAAGGCGATGGCTCAACTGCGTATCATTGCCGAAATGCAGCAAATGCCGGAACCAACAAAGAAGAACGGCCGTTGCGTGGATTGTGAGTTTCGCCGATTTTGCAATGATGTTTTGTAATTGAGTTTCCGTTGGAAATATTGAGAAACGTGAGTAGAAATGCATCTTTCAAATAGTGTGTGAGGATGATTTCAGCAAATAAGCCCTTATCAGATGCAATACTATGCGAAGAAAATTGTTGCTTAATGGGGTTGTCTGGCCCTGCCCCCAACTGTCCCTAACGGGACGCACCTCTTGAATTTTTTTCTGGAGGTGTTTTTCTATGTCAGAAGTGAAGTATGTTCGAGCCACTCATGAAAACGGCCGTTTTCGCCCCTTCCCTACTGAAGCTTATCAATTTTGGCGTGAATACGGTTGGATAGTCGGCGAGGTGTTGCGATTGGAGCAAGGATTGACATTCGCCGAAATTGTTTCTGGCTGTGAAGAATATTTGTTGGAGCATCCTGAATCCGGCATGTTGCTGCCCCTGAACGAGCAACATTTTGCCTGGTGCCTAATAAAGCTTTTGGGTTACGGCATTGGTTACAAGTTAAGCAATTTTGTGAGTTGTCAAGCCAGAAATTGGCTACAATTCACGTATGAAAAAAGCAAACCAAAAATCCAAAAGTACAGTCCGGCATACACGGGCCATTCAGGCCGATAGACAAAAACGACCGCTCCTTGACAATTTAACGATAAAGTAGAATCGCTGTTTCACAGCCTGGTCCGTCCGCTCACGTTGTCGCAATGCGACCTGTTCCGGCAGATGGGTCTGCGCGAACGAACCCTCACCTTGCCGGTAATGATGGCCTTGTTGTTGAGTGCCGTTTGGCGACAAATCGCGGCGGTGAATGAACTGGCGCGCCTGATTCGCGACGAAGCGGTGCTCTGGGAAGACCCCAAAAAGGTATCGCAACAAGGCCTGTCGGATCGATTCAACACGCTGCCAGCTATCTTGTTTCTCAACGTACTTAACCTATT
>CALBTC010000298.1 GCA_937967805.1 uncultured Anaerolineaceae bacterium | reverse complement strand
AAGCACAAACTCTTTTTCTTATCCCGGATTACCTTCGCAATATAATTTTCATTTGCTGGAAGCGGCCGTTGCCGGTCTGCCGGAAGAAGATTTTTGGCGGGAAAATCTGGCGGGCGACAACAGTATCGATCCGGTTAAACGGCACCGTTGGGCGTGGCACCCCATAGACAGTATCAAGTTTGTTACGAGTCAGTAGCCTGTTTCTGCTCCAGCACAGTGCCCACAGAAACCCCTGTCTGGACCAAGCCCCAAAGCGCCAGGCCAATCATCCACACCATTTCTAAAATGTGCAGCAGCACAGCGTATGCCGTCAGCGCCACTTCATCGAAACCGACGGCGGCCAATGGCACCACCACCGAGGCATGGAAGATGCCCGGCTGCGTCGGCGCGGACGGCGGCGACAGGGCCAACGCGCCCAGCGAAACGGCCAGCCTGTCGGCGGGTTGAAACCCTTCGCCAAGCGCCAGCAGCGTGGCATAAAAAAAGCCCCAGAAGAAGCCCCAGGCCAGTAGCGATGCGCCTATTACTTGAGCGAGCTGTTTTGGTTCGGAAACGGCCGTTAAATTATCCAGCAAATCCGTCAGCGAACGCCGTGCCCCCTCTTCCGTAATGCGCGGCAGCCGGGCAAAACGGCGCGGCCAGCTCAGCAGCACCCGCACCCGCTGCCGCACCATCCACTGAATGCCGGCAAAAGCCCCCACTAGCACGGCCACGCCACCCAAAATCGATCCGGGCGACAGTTCGATGCCGGCACCCACGGCCACGGCCGCCACCAGCGCCATCAGGCGCAAAAGCTGCTCAAACAGCCGCTCCACCACAAAGCTGGAGGTCGCTTCCGTGTAGGAAACCGCACCGCCGCGCCCCAGCACCACAATGCGCATCGCCTCTCCGGCGCGGGCCGGCACAATAATGTTGCCCGCATGGCCAATGTTGCTGGCATGGAACGTTTGCCCCAGCGATGGCTTGTTGCCCAACAGCAGCCGCCAGCGCATGGCATAAAAGAGAAGGCCTAAAAGGAGAAGTAGAGAGGCAAGGAGGAGCAGGGGTAAATCGGCCGTTTGCAGCGCCCGTCCCACCGCCGCCAAATCGACAAACCAGACAAACAAGGCCACAATGGCCCCAATGACCACCAGCAGCCCCACAATTTGCCAGATTTGCTTATGATTCATGCTGTTTTCCAGTTACTTCTTGTCATTCCCACGCAGGCGGGAATCCACTCTTCGCAAAAAGATGGATGCCCGTTTTCACGGGCATGACACACAAAAAAAATCTGCGTAAATCTGCGGATTAAAAAAATCTACGGATGCATCCGGTTGAGCGTGCGGGGAAACGGACTCGTTTCGCGAATGTGATCAATGCCGCAAATCCAGGCCACGGTGCGCTCCAGACCCAGGCCAAAGCCGCTGTGGGGCACGCTGCCAAAGCGGCGCAGGTCGATGTACCACTGGTAATGCTCCAGCGGCAGTTCGTGCTTTTTTATGGCCGCAATCAACACGTCCGGGTCGCTCATGCGCTCGCTGCCGCCGATGATTTCACCGTACCCTTCCGGGGCCAGCAGATCGACGCTTTTGCACACTTCGGGCCGGTTAGGCCACGGCTCCATGTAAAATGCCTTCACCTGCGTCGGATAGCCATAGACAAACACCGGCCGGTCAAACTGCTTGGTCAGCTCCGTCTCGTGCGGCGAGCCAAAATCATCCCCCCACTCAATCGCCAGCAGCTCCTTCAGCTCCGGATCGTCGGTGGCTTCGCGGATGGCAGCAATGCGCTCCAGCGCCTCATCGTAGCTGATGCGCGGGAAGGGCGCTTTGATCATCTCTAGCGCAGTGAGATCGCGCTCCAGCAGTTCCAGTTCGTTCCGTCGTTTGGCCAGCGTGGTCTGTACAATGTACTCGATAAACCGTTCTTCAAAAGCCATCAAGTCATCCAGATCGAAGAAGGCCATCTCCGGCTCCACCATCCAAAATTCGGCCAGATGGCGGCGCGTTTTTGACTTCTCGGCGCGGAAGGTAGGGCCAAAGCAGTACACCTTGCCGAAGGCCATGATGTTGGCCTCGTTGTAAAGCTGGCCGGTCTGGGCCAGGTATGCTTTTTCGTCGAAGTAGTTCAGTTCAAACAACGTGCTGGTGCCCTCAGCCGCAGACGGGGTTACGATGGGCGTATCGATGTTGAGAAAACCTTCGTTGTCTAAAAAGTCGATGATGGCCCGCTTGATGGTGGTGCGCACACGCATGATGGCCCACTGCTGGCTGGAGCGCAGCCAGAGGTGGCGGTTGTCCATCAGGAACTCCACGCCATGCTCTTTGGGCGTGATGGGGTATTCCGAGACGTTCTGCATCAGTTCCAGGGCCTCGACGGCAATTTCATAGCCGCTGGGCACGCCAGGCGCGCGACTATTTTCTTTCACCGTGCCAGTAATGATGAGTGAGGATTCCTGCCCCAATGCCTTTAGCGCGTCAAACAGTTCATCGCCAACTTCGGGACGAAAAGCAACACCTTGCGTCATACCGCTGCCGTCGCGCAGACGCAGGAACATCAGTTTACCTTTGTGGGTGCTGTTGTACAGCCACCCTTTAATTGTCACTTGCTGGCCGACATAATCGGCAATATTTTCGATGGAAATGTGTGGTGCCATGTTTTTCTCCAGTTCTATTTGTGGGCAGCCGAAATTGTACCACAGTTGATAATTGTGGCAGGTGGCAAAGCTTTTGGAGACCGGGGAATAGAAACCAAAACGGACACCATCATGAAGGAAAATCCGCGGATTTGCGCGACTTGCACTTGCACATTTTTCTCTGCGCCTCCGCGCCTCTGCGTTAAATTATTTACACAGGAGTGTACAGTTAACGGGATAGTTGTATGTTGTTGAGGGTAATAGTCTGGGGCACGGCCGTTTCCATCACACCCGTCAAATCATACGTCATCGCCCCGTCGATGCGCACCGGCACCAGTTCACCCACGGGCAGTTCGCCCGGCACAAACACCATGCCGTCAATCTCCGGCGCGTCCCGGTAAGAACGGCCGACGCTCACCCCATCGCCATGACCTTCCACCAGAATGGGCAGCGTCTGTCCGACCAACTGCTGATTTTTTGCCAGCGAAATCGGCTGTTGCAGGGCCATGAGTTCTTCCAGGCGGGCTTCTTTAAGCTCATCCGGAACCTGCCAGGAGACGGTGGCCGACGGGGTTGATGCTTCATACGAGTAGGTAAACGCGCCAAAGCGGTCAAACTTTAAATCTTGCACAAACTGCTTGAGGCCGTCAAACTCTTCATCCGTTTCGCCTGGGTAGCCTACAATAAAGGTGGTGCGGATGGCAATGTCAGGCATGGCCGTACGCAGCTTTTCCACCGTTTTGTACACCCATTCGATGTTAGCCGGACGGCGCATCCGCTTGAGCGTTTCGCGATGGCCGTGCTGCAGGGGAATATCCAGGTAGTTGACGACTTGCGGGGTAGTGGCCATCGTCTCGATCAGCTCATCGGTAACGTAACCGGGGTAGGCGTACATGAGGCGAATCCAGGGAATGTCCGGCGCGGCAATGGAAATTTCCTTGAGCAAATGGGACAGGCCGTTTTTCAAACCCAGATCATGCCCGTAGTCGGTGCTGTCCTGGGCGATGATGACCAGCTCCTGCAGGCCGGCCTCCTGCAAGGCTATGGCTTCGGCCACAATCGATTCAACCGGGCGGCTGACGTGGGTGCCTTTAATTTGGGGAATGGCGCAAAAGGCGCAGGGGCGGCGGCAGCCGTCGGAAATTTTGAGGTAAGCGGAACGGCCGTGTACGGCCGTTCTCAAAACACCCTTCTCATCCGTCCCCACCGTCGTCGCCTCATCTGGCAAATGGTACAGTGGCTTGGGATGTTTTTTGCGGCGCAGTTGGCGCACAAAAGGCACAATGTCCATCCAGCGGCGCGTGCCAATGACGCCGTCAATGCCCGGCACCCATTCCACCACCTCATCGCCGTACCGCTGCGCCATGCAGCCGGCAGCAATGAGCAGTTGATTTTTGTTTTTCAGGTCGGCCAGCTCTCGCAATGCGCCGATTGACTCCTGGCGTGCCCCTTCAATAAAGCCGCAGGTATTCACAATCAACACACTGGCATCGTCCGGATCGCTGACGCCGCTAAAGCCGGCTTTATGCAGCAGCGCCGCCATGCTCTCAGAATCAACCGTATTTTTACTACAGCCCAGGCTGAGCAGATAGAATTGTTTCTTTTGTTGGTGTTTACTCATGGGTTTCGGTATTCGGTAAGCCGTAATCCGTTAACCGTTCACCGATTACCGTTTACGGACCACCGATCTAATTTGTGGTTTGCCACACTTCTTCTTTGGCTTCGCCACGTCCCCCTAGTGGCCCCAGCGGCACGTTGTTGATGGTGACGGAGACGCCAATGGCGTTGCCCGTGTTGATGCGCACTTCGTCGTTGGCGGTCCATTCGTAGGGCGGGTCCGTGGGGCGGGCAATACCGGTAAACAGCACGTTGCCGTCAATCGTCACTTCCATCCAGGCCCGCTCCAAAATGATAATTTCCAGCTCAATGGTTTCCATCGTAGCCGGCAGCGGCGGGCGCGTGGCGGTTGGTGTGGGATTGCCCACGGGTATTTCATTGCGGCCAGTCGGCAAAATGACGCTTGAAGCCCCTACTTCTTCGGTGGCTGTAGCTTCTGGCGTCGACGTTTCTCGATTGGTGATGTTCTGGATCGCTTCGGTAATACCTTCGGTCAATGCCTCGGTGCCATCACCTTCGCCCAAAATGAGGGGCAAAAAGCGCTGTCCGGCCAGGTAAATTAAGCCGATCAAGGCCACAATAATGACCAGGCGCAAGATCGACTCTCCACCGCCGCCTGTGTTGCCCCGCTGGTAACCGGTTTCCACTTCCATGTTAACCGGATCGAAGAAAGGGTGGTTTTCTGGTGGAGCTTCCAGAGCCGGGCCGACGGGTCTGGCTGTGTCCACAATAACAGCTTGCTGGCGTTTTTTGGGCCGCTGAGACTGCCCCAGTTCGTACCGTTCCAGCAGCGGTTCAGGGTCGAGACCGAGGAAACGAGAATAGTTGCGCAAAAAGCCACGGACGTGTGTGGGCGTCGGCAGGCGATCAAAGTCGCCCATTTCCAACGCCTCCAGAAAGCGGCTGTTGATGCGCGTTTTATCCTGGACCTTTCGTAGTGTGTACCCTTTGGTCTCGCGGGCTTCCCGCAAGATATGGCCGAGTTCGTCTATCATAACGAAAAAAGTCACTGACATTGGCAGAAGCCAGCTTGCTTAATGGCTGGCTCAAGCTGCCTGGTCAGTGACTGGGCAATCAGGCGACGTTTATTCGTCGGCTTCGTCTGTTTCTTCTTCTTCAAGTTCGACCGTCTCGACGACGACTACTTCTTCGTACTCGGGAACTTCAATGGCCGGTTCGACCTCACCGGCCTCGTTTTCAATGATGACGGTGACTTCGGGCTGAAAATCACCGCTGAGACGCACCACAACCTGGTGTTCACCCAACTGGCGCAGGGGCTCGATGCCTACTTTGCGCCGGTCGATGTCGGTACCCAGCACCTCATTCAGTTCATCAGCAATTTGGGTGGTGGTAACAGAACCATACAGCTTGCCGGTTTCACCGGCCCGGGCCGTGAAGGTGAGGGTGACTTCCTCAATACGCTTCGACAAGGCTTCATATTCGGCGCGCAGTTCCTCACGCTTGGCAGCTGCCTTTTTGCGCCATACTTCTGCCTGTTTCATCATGCCGGGGGAGGCCATGACGGCTTTGCCTTGGGGCAGCAAAAAGTTACGGCCGAAACCATTGGCAACCTCATGGACTTCTCCGGCATATCCAACATTTAATACATCTTCTTTCAACAGCACTTTCATAGCTGGTTGTTCTCCATCTTAAACTATTTTAAATCTATTTTTGCAGCAGGAGATATTAACAGAGGGCTGGTGATTTGACAAGCGATGGACGACAATTCCACCTTGATTCTTCTGGATAGCTAACGAGTAGGAAACGGCCGTTCTCCATTAGCAATTAACCATTTACCATTCACAATTATCCATTACAACTTCGTTTACCCCATTGATTCGGCCGTATACACCTCATCCATCGACACCAGCAAATCGTTCAGCTCGGTCACCTCTTCGGCAATTTCGTGGCGCAGACGTTGGGCACTGCCCCGATCAATATCCTTGGCGTCTACCAGCATTGTTTGTGAATAAATGGTACCCAAATGAGTCAGCGAGTTCTCCAGCTGAAGCCGCGCCCGTTGAATAGTAGACTCCAGCGTTTGCAGCGTCTTTAACTGACGGTCCAGGCTGTTTAAGGTAGTTTGAACTTGCTCTTTAACGGCCGGATTTTTCACCCTGTCAAACTCGGCTTGCAGTTGGGCCACGCGCGATTCTGCCCGGACGCGGTCCCGGTGCAAAATTTCGCGCTCCTCCTGGTAGCGATCAATGCGCCGGGCTAAATCATAGATGTTTTCTAACCAATCATCAATCTGGCTGGCCGTTTGCATCAGCTCATCCTTCAACAGAGAGTCGGTGCGCTCTCGAATGCCTTTTTCGATGCGGCTGCGATAATCCAACGCTTCGTTCATCTGCCGCTGCAACTTTTTATCTTTAAGGCGCTCTGGTTTAAACTCATACTGAAGCATCTTGGCCACGACCTTCCGGCCAAAATCCGGGTCCGACACGCTGCTGTAGACCAGCCCAGCCTCGGCTATCAGGCCACCCAACAGCCAGGCCCAAAACGGCACAAACTCAACCAGGGGAAGCCCCAACGCAGAAAAGGTGGTCAGGATGGCAGTCAGGGCAATCATCACCCCACTTTCCCAGCGGACAATTGATTCTTGCCAGATCGCTTTCTGGACACGTTCTTCTAATGCTTGACGGGCTTTCGACATGGGTTCAACTTTGCTTTGTTTGTTTGGTTTGTCGTTCTTGTTCCATTTTAGCCTGAACAGCGTAAATAAGCTGCTGAATGGCAGCCTGCCGCTCCGGGCTGCCGGTGCGCTGCCGGGCCGATTGCAGCACGTCTAGACTGCGTTCGTAAAAACCGAGTTGGGAATAGGCCCGCCCCAGCAGCTCCTGGTAGGTGATGTTTTGTGGGGCTTTGGCGGCGGCATTTTGCCAATGGAGCACGGCCGTTGCCCACAACCCTCGTCGCGCCAACTGTGTGGCTGCAGCGTTAAAGTCAGCGGCCGTCTTGGGCCCTTTTGTTAACGCAGCGACCTGACGCACCGTCACCCGGTCGAAGTCTGGCCCGGCTTTGAAGATGGCGTAAAACAAGGCCAACACAGACCCGGCCAGGATGAAGATGCGGATCGTTTCGCCAAGACCGGAAGTGAGCGGCTGCACGAACTCCTGGATGGCCGGGTCCAGATCAGCAATGCCCAATACCGCCAGGTCGGCCGGCAGCACCCAGCGCAGCAGTGTCACTAAAATAACGCCCACCAAAAAATAAATAGCAATGAGATGGGCCCAGCTTTGGCGAAAGTTCACGCCAAACGCCAAAATGACAAAAATGACCATCACGATGCCGCTGCCTACGGCCGCAACCAAATTATTACGGGCCAATAGATTATAAATAAGCTGAAGCAGAAAAAATTGGCCGACGCCCAAAAGCAGCACCCAAAATATGGTCAGGTTGCTGCTGGGCTCGGGGTAGCGAAAATATTTTGTTGTCAGTACTTTTTTGCAGTGGGGGCAACGGCCGTCTTCCGGGGCGAGCTCATGGGCGCAGTAACCACACATGGGCACATCTTTTGTCCAGATGTCGTGGTAACTTTCTTGGGTCTGGTAGCCAGTGGTGGGAGCCTGGTCGGGAACGGTCGTTGGGTCCCGCCATTCCCACGTTTTTACCTGGCTCTCCGGGTACAGCAAGGCCGAGGCCGTGGAAAGCGGGGCATACTCTCGCCGCACGATCTGGGTCTTGCCCGTTGTTGGTTCAGGAGGCGGTGTCTGGGCCAGTTTGGCCAATCCTTTTTTGGCCAGGGCGTTATCTGGATTAATGGCCAGCACGTTTTCCAGGCAGATTTGGCGATCTTCGGCCGAATCCACTGCGCCGCTGAGCCAGAGCCAGGCCTGCTCGTTGCGTTCGTCTGCTGCCAGCACTTTTTCCAGGAGTTTTCGGCCTTGTACACGGTCGCCTTTTTTTACGGCCGTAATCCCCTCCCTCAACCACGCTTGCACAGACGCCTTAGACTCAGCCATTTTTCAAAAGAGGAGCCGGCCACTACATTATTGCTGACCAGCTCCTGCTGCAACATTACTCAATCGCCGCCTCTTCTTCCTCACTATCCTCCACTGTCAGTTCAGGCGTTTCTGCCAGGCCCAGACGGCGCTTGCGCTCCTCGAGCTGTAAATCCAGTTCGGCGCTGCCCAAAGCGGCATCCATCTGGTTATCCAGACGATCGGCATACATCTCGCTGTGGGCGCTGGCCTTGTCTAACCGGGAACGAATCGACTCACCCAGCCGGGCAATATCGGCATCCCCCACACCCATCAAATCATCAAGGCTCTTGATTGCCTTGACGGTCGTCTCTTTAGATTTGGCCAAACGCATCAACGCTTCCAGCTCTTTCTGCTCTTGCCGGATGGTTTGCAGCTTGGCTTGCAGCTTCAGTCGGGCGTTCAACAGCGATTCATACTCGCGCTGCTGCCGTACCCACTGCTCATGGTACTGCTCTTGCAAGCGGCGGGCACTGTTTAGTTCATTTTGGGCGGCCCGCGCCAGGTCGGCCTTGCCCTGCATCAAAAGCGCATCAATGTTGCGGTCCAGCTGATCCGCCTTCTTTTTGTACTCTTTGTACTTGCGCTCCATGCTTTTTACTTCACCGCCCACAGTCGCGGCCGCATCTTCCAGCTCGTTTAAATTATTTTCGGCGTCACGAATATACTGCTTCATCACCGCCACCGAATTGGTTTCCAGCGCTTTATCAACCATCTCGTGCAAGTTTGCCGAGATTAATGTCTGTACTTTTTCAAGTAATGTTGCCATCTATTTTGCTCCTTATACTCAAATGGGAGGGTTTGTAAGGTCTGCTGCTCGGTACGTAAGAATCCCGATTTTGTTGTCGTTGGCCAATTTTGATAATGGTACCTTCTTTTGTGGCTTCTAAAGATTAGCCTCCGTCCAGAGCCATTTTAAACAAACTCTGCTGTTTTTCAAACAGATAGGGCCATCCTATGAGACTGATGTGTTCTTTGAGCAATTTTGCTTTGGATATGTGTTGGGCGCTACTCTTGGTAAACGGGCAGCTGAATAGCAAAATGAAACCCTGATCGTTTTCCTTTGCTAATGAACAGCTTGCCATTGTGGAGCATGATGTAACCTTTGGCAATGTAAAGGCTGGGGCCAAACTCAGGAAATCGAACCAGGTCCGGCTCATCAGTGGCCAAAATTTCGCCAAATTTGGTAAGTGTCTCATCGCTTATTTCAGCCGAAAACGTGATGACTATTTCTACCGTACCCGCTTTCCCATTGTATAAGGAGAATAATATTTCTTCGGTTTCTGAGGAGGGCTCACTTTGCTGAATGCCAATGAAAACCAGGCGCTCAATCGCTTCTTGCAGCGTTGTTGAATCTGCCTTTACTTTTGGCATTTCGGTAAGGGTTGTCATTTCTATCTGCCAGCCGCTTGTTTCTTCTTGTTGTTTTACCGTCTGGTATGCTTCAAAAACCAGCCCCCCCAAATTAGCGGTTGGGTATGCTTTCAGGCTGTGGGCTGTCCAGGCTTCGCCCGTCTTTAGCTCGGCTAAGGAGATAAAATCCTCAATGAGCTGGGTGAGGCGCAAACTATTATCTTGAATGCCGCGCAAAGAATGCTTTAGATCGCTGTCGGTGTTGGCGTCTTGCAGGGCTTTGGCCAGCTCGTCAGAATGTTCGGAAACGGAGGCCAGCGGGGTACGGAAATCGGGTGAAATAAGATTAATAATGCTGCGTTTTAGATCGTCAAAGCTCTGAGCAATGAGATTTTGGTTATGGAAATATTTATCCAACTGTTTCTCAACATAGCGCAGCATGTCATCACTATCGTACGGTTTGGTGATGTATTCATCGACACCACGACGAAACCCTTCATATTCGTCTTGTTTTTCGCCTTTGGCAGTTAAGAAAATGAAGGGAATGTGCAGCCATTGGGGATTTTCGCGCACGCGCACCAGAAATTCATAGCCGCTCATCTTGGGCATCATAATGTCTGAAATGATAAGGTCTGGAATTTGCTGGTTGAGCACGTTTAGCGCCTCTTGCCCGTTGAGTGCGGTGAGGACGTTGAGTTTGTATTTGCCGTCAAAAATAGTGAGCAGGTCTTCCAACCCGTTCAGCAAATTGCGATCATCTTCTACAACCAGGACGGTTGCCGTCGCTCGACCTTCTTCGGCGGCGGCATCTTGTGTTTTTTGGCGTTGATAAACGGGCAAAATAACGGTGAATTTACTGCCTTTACCTTCCTGGCTTTCGGCTTCGATACGGCCGTTATGCAGCTGCACCAATCCCTTGACAATGGCTAAACCGGTGCCCGCCCCCTGCTGCTCAAAAATGCCCCGATTGTATTGCACAAATGGTTCAAATATCTGGCTTTTCATATGAGAAGGAAAGCCCATCCCTTCATCTACAATAGCGATGTAAATATTCTTGCCCTGAACGGTGACTTCAATCGAAATGTGATTGACGCGTTCTGCATTGGGGTCCGTAAACTTGATCGCATTGTTGAGGAGACGTTCCACAATATCTTTAATGCTGACCGGATCGCCAAAAATAAGCGGCAGCTTGTCCGGTATCTGGCTGGACAGCCTATACTTTCCTTCTGTGGCCACGTCCTGGTGGGCGGCAACCACTTCCTTCAGCAAATCAGAGAGGTTAGGCAGCGGTTTGGCGCGCGACAAGTAGTTGGCCTGGGCTTCGCCGCTGCGCAGCTCCATGACGCGCACAAAATCATCCACCAACCGTGTAAGCCGAAAGCAGCCCGCCTGGATGCCGCGTAAATATTCACGGTAGTTACGGCCGTCGGTAAACTCTGTCAGGCTGTCGGCCAACATTTCATAATAAGCCGTCACGTACGTGAGCGGCGTACGAAATTCATGGTTTAGAATTTGCAGAATATTTTTCTTGAGCGATTCGATATTGCGTTCCCGCGCCTGCTTGCGCTCATATGCCATATCCAGCTGGGCATGGATTAACGTGAGCAGTTCGGTAATAACAAAGGGTTTGGTGATGTATAAATCAGCGTCGCTTAAGCGCCCTTTGCGAATATCGGGCTCCTCTCCTTTGGCAGTGACAAAAATGAACGGGATTTGAATCCATTCCGGATTGGCACGAACGTGATTTAGAAACTCATAGCCGCCCATTTTGGGCATCATCACGTCAGAGATAATCAGATCCGGTTCCTGCCTGGCCATGATGTCCAGGGCCATACGGCCGTCATTGGCCTGGAGTACCGTTATGTCATAACCTAAATCAGCAATTTCTAAAAGATCATTCATGCCATCCAGCATGGATTGATCATCTTCAACAATTAAAATAGTAGCAGTACGACTTTTGGCCATTTGAGCAAGTTGCATAATGTTTTAGGTAAACGGTAGCGATTTTGTAGAAATACCTGTGGGTCGAATTGTTACGGCCGTTTACCCCAAATTGTATCGCGGTATGAATTTTGCAATGAATTTCTGACATCTATTCTTGTTATTGACATTTATAGATCATTAGTCACCAAAAACAGGTAATTCGTCACTTGAACATAGCAAAGTATACTCACTCAGTGCCGTAAAGATAAAACAACCAGCACCGCAGGCACTGGTTGTTTAACAAATTGATCAAGATTTTTGATGGCAGGCATCTATGTAAAAGCCAAAAAGAGCTTCGAAATAGAAAGGCCACTCATAGCTAACCTAACCCATCGTACGCAAACGACGGGCGAACACAAACAGGCCCACAAGCACAAAGGCCACCAATACAACGCCCCAAGTATCCAGGCCGGTCTGAGGCAGCGCGTCATCGCTGCTGCCGTCACCCGTCTCACTTAAGGCAGAAATTGGGGTTGGCGTCGCATCTTCATCAACCTCAGCGCCATCGATTTCATCCGTTTCGGCATCGGGCGTGCCTGTCCCGTCACCAACATCGTCTTCGCCGTCGCCGGCATCAATGATTGCTTCTTCGTCAGTCACATCTTCAACGACAGCCGTGTTGGTTGGGGTTGGCGTCTCAGTCACCGGGGCGGGTGTGTCGGTTGGGCCCTCAGTTGGCGCAGGCGTTTCGGTGGGAATGGCTGCGGCCGTTTCCGTGGCGGCAATGGCTGTGGCGGCATTAGACGCTTCTGTCTCAGCGTTGCGCGTCTCGATGGCGGCTATTTCTTCATCCCGCTCCTGCGCGGCGCGATTATTAACTAAGAAAATAGCAGTACAGATGCCCATTAAAATAAACAGCGTCACCAGAACACCAACCGCCATTAAAAACGGGCGACGATTTGAAGACTCTTCCTCTTCCAGAAAATCTTCCTCTATATAGTCATCTTGCATAATTTCCTCCGTTCCATAAATCGTTGATCACTCCGGCAATAGCTAGGCAATCACATCCAGGTTTGCGATTGGCACAAATATCGTCTGTCCGTCTGGCAGTTCTATATCTGCACCGGGAACCTTCATGCCTACTGCGGTTGGCTGCAACCGATTATAGATGTGTTTTATGGTGCCTACCTGGACCGTCTTTGTTTTGCCTAAAATACGCACAAGCTGGCCCGGTTCCAATGTTTTCTTCACCTTGACCGCATCCAGCCCCAAAGCGGCAGCCTGGGGCAAAATAATTTCGGGACGCTGACCGGCTTCTACACTATAGTCACCAAACAGTGAAACCGAACGGCCGTCCGCCTGCTGCAACAGATGAAAAATGGGAGCAGACATGCCGCCGCCGCCAACCCCATCTGTCACAATAAGCGGCAGGGGCGACTCCCGGCTGGCCCGGCACAATTCTGCCGACGCGCTGCCGACAATTAAACCGCGTACCCCTAAATCTTCGGCCCGGTGAAACAGCTCCAAATTATTCAGCGTGCCGATGGCCAAAACCTGCCCCGTCACGTCCATGTTGAGATGTTCCGGTGACAAAACTGCGGTTGGCGCATTGGCCACAATCTTTAGCTGCCCCACGCCTTCACGTCCGGACCCCCAAACGGCCTGGATCAAACTACCGCTGGTTTCAATCATCACCCCCCGGTTACTGACATAACTGACAACACGGCCGGCTACCAATGCGCGCAGCTCTAGCCAGTCAGAAGTGGGTTGAATGGCGATACGGCCGTTCACCACGTCAAAAAAAACGCCGTCCACCGGCGAGACAACCTGCCGCTCCCCTAGCAGCCGCTTGCGTGAGGCCAATACAGTGCCAGCCTCAACAGGCGCGCCTTTTTCCACACGCAAATGCTCACTCAACTCACTGGGGGCAATGCCCAGCTTGTCCACAGCAGACATGATGGCAAAATCAGTGGCCATTGTGGTGCGGGCCACCACCTGAATGGGGCTTACCTCTTGCCCCACTCGCACCACAATTTCACCGCCCTTCGGCAACGCTCGCGCCCGTCGGATTTTTGTCTGTTCCTGGATGACTGTGGAACGATAAAACTCTTTCATCGTTTAGCCCCCCATATCCCACAACCATTTGCGCATCAGGCTGCGCCGGTCGGCCACATCACGCGGCAGGGTGAACGGCCGTCCCCGAGCATCAATCACCAAACCACCGACCAAACCGCCGGTTAACGTCATCTTCTTGCCCTGCCCCGGACCAAAACCAATATCAAAACGGCTGGTGGGCTTCACCGTGACCGTGGCGCTTTTACCGGGGGCAATCGGGAAAATTTCAATCTTGCCAAACTCAATTTCACCCTCAAAGCTAACCCGATCAGATTCAATGGAAATTTCCATGGCCTTCTTACCCAAAGTGCCCTTGCCGGTAGGGACAATTACCCAACCGAGGTCAGACAGCACGCCGGCCTCCAGCGTTTGAATCACGGCCAATGGTTGATGGACGGCCAATGCCCCCAATGCCGGCAACACCCCATACTGGTCCAGGGCAACGGAAAAAATGCCGGTTGGCTGCAGTGCATCCAACAACATGAGCATAATTTGACCAGGACGCGGCGCATTGGCCAGCGTACTGCCCCGGGCCAGCAGCACCCCAAAGGGAGGCGGCGTGCGCTGTTCACCCACGAACGGCCAGCAGGCATCACGACCGGCCGTGGCTGCCGCGCAGCGAATGAGCGTGCGCGCCACGGCTTGTTCAAGCTGCAACGTCTTTTCATCTGTAGACAAGGTGAAGGGATGCAGCGATTTATTAAAAATGTAATCGGCCGTTTCTGCCGCCGAGACTTCCGTCGGCACCCATTGCCGCACGTCATCAATCGAAACCATGTCCAGCAAATTTGCCACCGGATGTCCTGTTCCCAGTTCAGAATGAATGGACACCTGAACCTGTTCCGGGTTGGCCATAATCAGCGAAACGCTGCTGCTGCCCAGGTCCACACCTAAAACCGACTGCTTGTGCAGCGCCGCAAAGTAATGGATGATACCGCCAAACGCGTGGGCTGTAGGCAAAATAGGGGTGCTGCTCCAGTCGCGCAGTTCCTGAGTGCCGGGTAACTCATTGATTTTCAACTCTTCATACAGGTTTGTAACGAGCCGGACGGCATCATCTAGCTGTTCCGTTTCCAGAGTCGGCCGCAGATTGTTGGCCATTTGCACCTGAGCGTACCTACCCAACATCTCCTGCACCCGCTCACGCAGCTTGATGTTGCCGGCAAAAATCACTTCCGGTGCCTGGGTATCGCCCATGACGCTCATGCCTAACCCAACCGACTCTACAATTTGCAGCAGCCGGTCTTCGGCACCGTCATCTGTACCGCCGGAAATGAAGATGAGTTCCGGCTGGGCTTGCACCACCGCCCCTACCTGTTCATGCGGCCGTCGCTGGTCGGATAAAGTTAAGCGGTCTTTTTCGTGGTGATAAATTGAGCGCAGCGCCTTGCGGGCAGAGGTGATGCTGACTTCATCAAACAAGCCAACCAGCAGAACGTTCAACGGTTGGGCAGCGCTGGCCACGGCAGCAAAATGGTCTACGCCGGTACCGTCGGTGCGTACGGGGCGAATGAGCCGCCCCTGTTCGTTGAGCAGCTTGCGCCCGGTAATCTCGGAGATCTGGTTAATGGCTTGCTGCACACCCTGAGCGACGTCGAACCAGGGCGCATAGGCTGTGGTGGGAACGGCCGCACGCGCAATGAGCCGATACTCGCCAGCTACCGTGTCAAACAGAACCACCGTTGTGTGGGCAGTACCGCAATCGGCAACCAGAAATGATTCGTACCTTTCTACCTGTGGCGCTTCCGTTGTCATTAGAATCGTTGGACCAGTTCCGTTAAGAAAAAGTTGAGTCGTTCTGCCAATAAAATAAGCCCGGTGCTAACCAATGTGGCAAACAGAGCGCCAAACGTAATGGTGAGGACAATGCGGCCAACGGCCGTAACGCCCCGCTGCCACATCGCCGGCTGCCACGTCCCGCTGCTGCGCGGACGCAGCGCCGTAAACTGGAAGGCCAGCAAGGTACACACGGTTAAAACAGCCACCACACCGCCTTGCAAAGGCGTCGTTGGCTGCACGTTCACAATTTGCGGCCAAAGCGTACCGGTAAGGCTGCCCAGCAAGGCCACCGCTGCCCCCACGCCCACCAGCAGAGCAAGCGACGTATTGCCCAACCAGCTCACGCTGGGCAGGCGACGGGCCAGCAGCATGAGTACAAACAAAACAGGCACCAGCCAGATGACAGAATCCGGAGCGGTCGGGTTGGCTTGAATCTGCCGCCAAATCGGCAGCAGCAGTTGCTGCACCACCACCACCGCGGCGTAAGCGGCGCTCACACCCACCAGCAAATGAACCGAAATTCGGTACAGCGGATTATCGCCAACCATGTAGCTGTAAATAAAAAGCGTGAGCACGATACCAACGATGAATCCGGCTAATTCAGTCATGTTTCTCTATGGCCTGCTTTTTGCTGCCGATTATTGATCAGGCCGCGCGTGCCATACGTTAATAGGCCAACGAACAGGAGCAAGCCGGCCAAAAGCTGGCCAAAAATTTGGGCATTCAAATGGACTTGCACGCCGCTTTCCGGTAAATCCGCCAACTGCTCGTAGGCAGCGGCATCCGGCGCACCGCCCAAAAGGCCATCAAGCTGGCCGGTGGTGGCGTAGCCGTTGGCCAGCGGCGTGAGCGCCTGGGTCACCCCGGCCACCAGCGGAACCCCTTCAGCCACGCTGCCCACCTGCTCTACCCAGTTAACCAGGCTGTCCCGGTCGCCTGTGAGCACAATCACCAGAGCAACCTGGCTCAGGCCGGCCTGCAGATCATCGTTCAGCAAACGGCCGTTTAACTGTTCACACTCATTTCGCCCAGCGACACAATCACCTAACTGGCGCAGGCCGATGCTTTCACCGGGCAAATAGCCAATCATTTGCGAAGTGGCCGCAGCAGCCAGGTTGTTGGCGACGGCCGTTCCCGCGGCATATTGGCTGGTAATAAAAACAGGGCTGTCGTTGGCGGCCAACTCTGCCAGCAGCAGTTCTGCCTGGGAAGATAGCTCTCCGGCCATTGCCGGCGTGTATTCCACCGCCAGCAACACGGGTTGTCCGGCAGCAGCAGCAACGGCCGTGTCCACCGCCTGCACATTGGCCGGCAACGGGCCATTCGTGGCTAAAATGTTTGGCCCACGCAGCCCAATCAGCACGGCCGCAATGAGCAAAATGGCCAACACCAGGCGCAGCCAGACGGCCGTGTCATAAGCTGGCTTGGTCGAAAGCGTCGTGACCATTTGCGGCGTTTCCTGGGTGAGCTGCTGCAGCAAGGCCACCTGCTGCTGCTGTTCCGGCGTCGTGACATAGGCTGCCGGTAACGTGGCCGAGCGTGGCTTGGCAATGGCCGGTTCAATGGCCACAATGCCGTGCATTCCCTTCAGCGGACCAGAAATTTCTTCCGGTCCTTCCGGTTCGCGCGGCGGTTCGCCCGTTAATTCCCGCGGTTTAAGCTGCTGTACCCATTCGGGAATCTCCGCTTTGGGCAAAGATTCGGCCAGGGGGGTAAGCGGCGGCAGCTCGTCCAACAGCGAGCGCCATTCATCGCGGCTGCTGCCCGCTTCCGGTTGGTCTGCGGGCGCGCCAGGCGTCGGCACAGCACCGCCGGACTCCTCTACGCCCGGTTGGAGCCAATCGGGAATTTCCATTGGCTCTTCTTTGGTTGAGCCTTCAAATAGAGGCGGCGGGGCTTCATCCAACGGCGTGTCTTGCAGCCATTCCGGCAGCTCAGCACCGGCCAACTCCTCGGGAATACCTTCCAACGTATCCCGCAGATCCATTTCAGGGAACACGCTGGGCAGCTCACTGCCGGCGATACCCTGGCCAGGCCGCAGACTGGCAATCCACTCCGGTATTTCTTCATCAGGATCGGGCGCATCTACGTCAGGCTTTTCGGGCGTTTCGGCCGCTTCATCGAGCCGGTTTAGCCAGTCGGGTAAATCTTCGCCAACGGCCGTTTCCGCAAAAAAAGTATCGCTGGTCCAGCTATCATCCTCAGCTTCTTCAGCAACAGTTGGCTCAGCTTCTTCTTCTCGCTCTTCCTTTTCAAATAGAGGCTGCTCGTCGGGAGCGGCTATTTCTTCTGATTCAGGCTCGACCACCAGCTTGCCCGTCTCAATCGCTTCCATATCGGAAAGCCAGTCAAAGTCATCCTCTTCGGTCAGGTCTGCTTCGTCAAAAGCGTCCGCCTCAGGCGCGGCCAAATCGTCGGCAAAAGCAAACTCATCTGCGGCCGTGTCCTCATCAGCGGTCATTTCGGCTGCCTCTGCCTCCTGTTCGCCGGTTTCCGATAACCAGTCCAGGTCGGACTCATCGACCGCCAGGTCATCGCCAAACCAATCGCCAGACGCCTCAGCAGCCAAAGCGTCTTCAGCCGGCTCGTCTGGTAAATCCTCAATGAAAGAATCTACGTCTTCAACGGCCGTATCCAGCCAATCAGGCAAATCATCCGTTGTGCTGCCCGTGGCTGTCTCAAACAAATCGGTAAAGGAGGCGTCTGTCCCCGCTTCTTCGTCATCAACGAGCTCGTCATCGGGGAGATCAGACAGCGGACCCGTTAATTCAGCGATCTGGTCGGGATCGAGCAGATTGGTCTGCAAGGGGCCTAGCTCATCCATCCAGCCGGGCAGCTCTTCGGCAGCTTCCTCATCCGCTTCATCCGATGGCATAGGGAACACATCCGTTTGGGGGGGACCAAGCTCTTGCAGCCAATCAGAATCGTCGGCCTCTTCATCATCAGGCTGGTCGCTGAGCAGCTCATGTAAGGCGGCGGCGTTTTCGGCCGTGTGATCTTCCGGCGTACTGCCCATGTCATCAAGTTCGTGCAGCCAATCGGTAAGGCCGCTGCTTACATCGTCTTCAGGTTCTTCAACGGCCGTCTCTTCTTCTGTGGTCTCATCACGCAGATCGCTTAACCAGCCGGTAAGCCCGGCGCTGACCTGCTCATCGGCATGAAACGCTGGGGACGGCTGCGTATCATCCGCTTCAGACAGCCAATCGGGCAAATTGGTATCCTCGTCGTCAGGAAACAAGTCGTCTGGCTGAGGAACATCCTCCGCCCTGTCTAGCAAATCCTGGTAAAACTCTGTCGAAATGTTGGTTGGCGCGTTGATAATCGGCTCGGGATCGCTGTCGTGAACCAGCCAATCGGGCAAATCGCTGGTGCCTTTTTTCTCCGGCTTTTCCTCTTCTGGTTCGTCCGCATCTTTATCTTTGGTTGAACCGATGTCGCCCGTACGCAGCCAGTCAGGCACGGCATGGGGATGCAGCTCGCCGGTATCGCCAGGACGTCGCGCCGGCAATGAAAATGGCTCGCTGGGGGTTGGGGGCGTTTCTTCCGGCTCTTCCGGTTTGAGCTGGCTTGTGTCTGGCACCAGACGCGTGCCGCAGGTGTCACAAAAAACGCGATCACGCGTGTTGGGCGTTTCGCAATTGGGGCAAATGATGTGGGTGCTAAGCGGCAGTTTTGCCCCACAGTTGTTGCAAAATTTACTGCTGTATGGATTGTCAAATCCACAATTCTTACACTTAATTTCTTTACTCATTATTTATTATACGGCCGTTCCACACCCATCAACAGGCGCAGGCTCAACAACAAGGTTGCCAGCGCCACGCCAATGAGCAAACCGCGAATACCGGCCGTGACAACGACATTTTCTACAAATTCAACCACCTGGTTTACCGGCTGGCGCAGCGCCACGGGCAGCAGCCGGCTGTTGAGCAAAGCATGGCCCAGCAGCATGACAACGGCCGTTAGACTAAACAGAAACGCCCAGCGGGTGCGCTGCCGCTTAAGCAGCTGCACGCCGGCCAACAGTAAAAAGAGCGCCAGCAAGGAAGCCAATGCCGCCTCCAACGGAGCCTGAACCCAATTGAACAACAGGTTGACGTTATCGCTGCCGTTGAGCCCATCGAAAACGGCCGCGGCAAAAACGGCCAGCAAACCCAACACCAACACACCGCTGTACAGATTACCTTCCCTAAACAGCCGGGTTAAATGCACCATCAGCAGGTTCAACACGCCCAAAATAAGGGCAACGGCCGCCAAAAACGAGGCCCAACCCAAAATGACGGTGCTGACCCCACTCACGTTAAACAGGAGAGCAATGAGCGTGACCAGTCCGAAAAATATGGCAATAAAACCGGCAATGTTTTGCTTTAGATTCATACGTCCCTAGACGAGCTGGAAGACGGCCGTTCCCAAAATAAACAGCACCACGATCCAACGCAAAATGTCCTGCAATTGCAGGCTGGCAATCTGGCTGGCACGGCCCTCTAAATAAGCGCTGGTGGCAAACAGCTCTTCACCAATAAGCACATCGTCGGTAGCGGCCACTGCAACGGCCAGCGCCGTGGGATCGTCTGTGCCAATGACCTGCTCAATGTTTTGCCGGTTGGCCGCTTCGGCCATGATGGCCAGCTCCGGCCCAAAGCGCCCCACCATAATATTGCTGGCCACGCGCTGCTCTTGCAGCAAAGCAGCCACACCGGCGCTGTAGGCAAATGGGTCTGTTTCATGGGCCACAAACTGGGTTAAAGACAAATCAAAATCACCGGGACGCCCTGCCTCTGCCAGGGCGTGCTGCAAGCTGCCCTGGGCCAGCGGCAGCAGGGTGCCTTCACCCACGGTTACCAGGGGCGGCGTGCCGTTGGCGCAGCCATCTTTGGCCAGATTGTCTAAAACGGCCGCTGCGCTCACGCTGGTTGGATTGGCCCGGCTGACCAGGCTGGCCTGCCCGAGTGTCAGGTGAAGCTGCCGCCCGGATTCAATAGCGCGGCCGATCTGCCTGCGTAAGCCTTCGTAGCTGGTTAACGGCCGTAAAACGGCCGTGCGTCCGGCCCGCACGCTGCGCGTTAGCAAAAAGAGCAGCAGCCCCAGCACCAGCAAAACGGCCAGAACAATAATCGGGGTCATACGCTCACCTCATCAGCGGCCAGTCGTTCCATCAGGCCGTTGATCGCCGCCGGGTCTTCCATCAGTTGGGCAAAACGATGTACCTGCGCTCCCGGCCACAGCAGCACCAGCGCCGGCTGGGCCAGCCAAAGCAATTGGCTGCCAACAAAGGCCAGCGGTCGGCCTGCTTCCAGCAGCGTCAAGGCCGCCGCATTTAGCCCTCTTTGCTTCAGGGAAGTGACAATATGGTCCAAAAGCGGATCGGTGCTGGGTGAATAAGCCATGGCAAAAGGTCGTGGTGCTTCCAATAAAAGGCTCCGATAGTCGAATTTCGCGAGCCAATCAGTGGCCAAAAACCGGTGTAAAAATGCTTTGCGGAACCCTGTCAGTTTCCAGCCAAAATCAACTTGACGTAACATAAAGTTACGGCTCGGAGTATAGCACGTTTGTTTGAGGGTGTAAAGCAATGGTGGGGCGTATAGGGCCTTGGTACTATGACGGCCGTAACGGTTCATTTGCAGGAGAGCGGAGCCCCAAAATCGATAATTCCCCTTCAAGCCACACTGGCAGCGCCGTGCCCCAACTACTTCCTCACAAATTCGCCAAACGCCTGGTCAAACGATGGTCAAACGATGGCCAGCTAACATTCCCTGCAAATATTGCTAAAGAGCAAAGTCAAATAACGTTTAACAATTAAGGAGAATTTAAACATGACACTGTTAATCAATAATTTTACGGAGACAAAAGCACATCCGCACAGCGAGGCATTTGCCCGCTTGCGTACGGCCGTTAAAGGCCAGGTAATCATGCCGGAAGACGCTGACTACGACACCGTTCGCGTTGGCCTGAACCTCGAATTTGTGCGCCGGCCGGCCCTCATTGTGCGCCCGGCAGACGAAATCGACGTTTCGCATGTGGTCTTGCTGGCGCGCGACACGGGCATGGAGCTGGCCGTGCGCAGCGGCGGCCACAGCCTGGCAGGATTCAGCACCGTCGATGACGGCATCGTCCTCGATCTCTCCAGTATGAAAGGCATAGACATAGACGTAGCAGAGCGTACGGCCTGGGCCGAAGCGGGGTTGACTGCGGGTGAATACACCGAGAAGACAGCCGAATACGGCCTGGCAACCGGTTTTGGCGACACTGCGTCGGTGGGTCTGGGTGGGTTAACCACGGGTGGCGGGATCGGCTTTCTCGTACGCAAATATGGCCTCACGATCGACAACTTGCTGGCCGTCCGGATCGTGACCGCCGATGGACAGATTCGCCACGTAGACGCCGAGACGCATCCTGACCTATTCTGGGCAATTCGGGGCGGCGGCGGCAACTTTGGCGTGATCACCAAGTTCAAGTACCGCCTCCATCCGGTCAACATCATTGCCGGCGGCATGCTGATCTTGCCCGCAAAAGCCAAAGTCATGGCCGACTTCGCGGCCGCGGCCGAGGCTGCACCGGACGAACTTTCTGCTATCGTTTATACGATGCCCGCCCCACCCGAGCCGTTTATCCCGGAAGAAGTTCGCGGGCAGCTTATCTCGATGGCGATGATGGTCTATGCCGGCGACGTAGAGGAAGGCATGCGCGTCCTTGAGCCATTCCGCCACCTGGCTGAGCCCATCGTAGACATGCTTGGGCCCATGCCGTATCACCAGATTTATCTGCCGGCGCCTGAGGAAAACGCCGTGTTTGTCGTGCGTTCAAAGTTTATTGACAAGATGGATGAACAGACGGCGCAAATCATGCTGGATCATCTGCACAGCTCACCGGCACCGATGCGCATTGGCGAGTTTCGCATCCTGGGTGGCGCGATGGCTCGCGTTCCGGCCGAAGCGACGGCGTTTGCCCACCGCTCGGCACGCGTCTTTGCCAATTTCATCCTCCAGTTTGACAACAACGATTATCGCCCCTTCTATGATGAGTGGGTAGCAAAAGCATCCGCTGACTTACCGCCGGGGAATGGTGTCTACGTCAACTTTGTGGGGAACGAGGGCGAAGCGCGCTTGCATGAAGCCTACCCCGATCCGACTTGGGAGCGATTGGCAGCGGTCAAGGCGAAGTATGACCCAACCAATCTGTTCCGTCGCAATCACAATATCGCACCAAAAGCAATGTAAGGGACCTGAGGTTGGCGGGCAGGACAGAATGAGTCTTACCCGCTACCCGCCCTTGCCACTCCCCTTGTTGGATAGATCGGCAAGGGCCTACTATGTCAGGCATTTCAGGCCGCCAGGCTGCAACAGAATACAAATCACTATTTTTCAAACAGTCGATAAAAACAATCAATTACGATCAAGCGATGCGGTGAAATGTCAAGAGACAAAAACAAGTAAATTTCACCGTAAAGCA
>CALBTC010000297.1 GCA_937967805.1 uncultured Anaerolineaceae bacterium | reverse complement strand
AGGGCTTATGAGTCCCCCGCTCTGACCAACTGAGCTATGGCGCCAAAAGCGAACGGAATTATAACCAACTCTGCCTGCCGTGCCAAATTGAAGCCACAGAGATCACAGAGATTTGGGAGATGTTACGTTCGTTCCCAAGCCAAAAATATTTGTGGAGGATTAACCTAGAATTCTGAATGGGATTGGGACAAAAATCAACACAAAGATGATGAGCGTCGCAATGCCCAGCCAGCGGCGGCGTGGGTCAAGCGGCGTTACGTCGTCCAGCGGTTCGGCATGGGCCCGGCCAAAGAAAAAGAGCAGCAAAATCCAGATGCCCCAGGTAAATGTGTTGTCGATGAAAAAAGAGATAACTGTTAATATCCCTAGCACGCCGATAACAGGCACAAACAGTTTTTTGACCTGATTGCCGATCAAAGAATAAACAATGTGTCCGCCATCAAGCTGGCCGACCGGCATCAGGTTCAATGCCGTTACCAGCAGCCCCACCCAACCGGCCCAGGCCACCTGATTCAAGTAAACGTCAGCTGTTTCACTGGGCAAGAATTGGCCAAAGGTCACAAATTTAGCCAGATAATAAAGGATAGAGTTCCCCTCCAGTAAACCCTGAGGCGAAATAGGCCCGACTTCCGAAGTGGCTAACCCGTAAAATAACAGGGGAATGGTAAAAACGAGCCCCGCCAGCGGACCGGCCACGCCAATATCAAACAGGGCGCGTTTATTCTTGATTGGGGCTTTCATGCGGATAACGGCGCCCATCGTCCCGATGGGAGAAATGATAGGAAGTGGAATAAAATAAGGCAGGGTGACAGCCACCTTGTGATAACGGGCGGCAAAATAATGTCCCAGTTCGTGAGCACCCAAAATGAGCATAATGCTCAGGCTAAAGGGCCAGCCGCGCCAAATTTGGAACGCCTGCTCCATTGTTTCGGCGTTGTAAAAGGAACCGGTTGCCAGGGTGGCCAAAATAGTGGCAACGAATAGAAAGAGGTTGATGCGCCAGTCGGAGGCGGGTGGGTTGAATACCTGTGGAATGGCGACGAGGGCGATACGGCCGTTCTCCTCTTCGCGTATCGTTGGCGTAAAACCCTCGGCTTCAAACACGGCCCGCAGTTCATCAAAGCAGTCGGCGGGGTCTACCTGAAAACGGCCGCGATAGCGCACAAACCCCTTGTGTGGCTCATCCAGCGTCGTATCGCCCACCACAAACAGGTGGGCAATTCTCCGGCGCATGATTTCGACTTTTTCCAGAGAAACCACCGGCGGCGGTGGCGTGTAGGGGGAAGGCTGCATGGCTATTCCTGGCCGGTAGGGGGTGCATCGACCAAATCCTCGTCTTCGTCTCCCCAGCTAATAATCCAGATGCAGGCCCCGGCTACAAGAATGGTGACCACAATCAGCCAAAACCATTGGCTGCCTTGCAGCCCTACGTCCCGCGCCTCATACACCAGCAAAATGACCATGCCTAGAGACAATACGAACCAGGCAGATAAATTCGGGTGAGTGGTAATCCAATTTTTTAGACGGTCCATAATTTTCTATCCGCAGATTGGCGACCACAGGTCGCTTCAGATTACACAGGTTGATTTTCTCAAAACTGTGTACTCTATGACTAAAAATGTGCAATTATTTGCGTGTTCAGGAGATTGGACCAATTTTACCAAAAAATGAACTGCTGATTCCTTCCAGAAAAATTGGTCCAATCTTAGCAAGGGGGATTATAAAGAAAAATTGAGTAATCAGGTAATGGCCCGATTACTCAATTACAAAACATTCATGATGAAAAACCTGCGGGAGGCTTTTTAGATGATGTTCCTCAAGATAGAAACCTCCCGCAGGTTGATCATGGCAGTCGTTACTCTTGCTCGGCAAGCCACTTTTCCAGTTCCATGGCGGCACCGGTGCCTTGTCCTACCGAGGTGGCAATCTGGCGGAAGCGTGCATCCTGGATTTCGCCGGCAGCGTATACGCCGGGCACGCTGGTACGGTAGCGCTCGTCGGTGATGATGTACCCTTCCTCATCCATGGCCAACTGCCCCACCAGGAATTTGCTGTTGGGGTAATGCCCAATGAAGATAAAAACGCCGTCTGTCTCCAGCTTTTTGGTCTCGCCGGTTTTTACATTTTTAGTTTGCACGCCTTGCACCACACCGTTGCCCTGAATCTCTTCAACGACGGTGTCCCAGACAAAGGAGATTTTTTCGTTGGCAAAGGCACGCTTTTGCAGCGAAGTGCCGGCGCGCAGCTCGTCGCGACGGTGAATGACTTCTACCTTGTTGGCAAACTTAGTCAGGAAAATACCTTCTTCCATGGCGCTGTCGCCGCCGCCGACCACAACTACATCCTTGCCGCGGAAGAAGAAGCCGTCACAGGTGCCGCAGTAGCTGACGCCCCGGCCGACGTACTCTTGTTCGCCGGGTACGTTCAGGTGACGGGGCGAGGCACCGGCGGTCACGATGACGCCATCGGCTTCATATTCATTGCCATAGGTTTTGACGTAAAAGGGGGGCCCTTTAGTGAAGTCAACTTCAACCACCTCATCGTATTCGAAGCGAGCGCCAAAATGCTCGGCCTGTTTTTGCATGACTTCCACCAGCTCGGGGCCGGTGGGTGTTTTTTCTTCAGACCAAAATCCGGGATAGTTTTCCACTTCGTGGGTGATGGCGATTTGCCCGCCGATTTGGGTGCCGGCGATGACGAGGGGGTTTAATTGAGCACGGGCGGTGTAGAGTGCGGCTGTTAATCCAGCCGGACCAGAGCCAATAATAATTACATGTTCTTTTTGCATGATTGTCTGTTACCTTCGATTTTCTCTAGTTTATCTTTAAAAGTAATGGGTGCTTCCCCTTGTTTAGATGGTGGAATGGCTCTCTTTCTTACCTTTTCGTAACCATTGATCCACACAAATGAAGGAAAAAGTCGGGTATATGCCTTGAATGTACCTTTGCTTTGTATCTGGATACCTTCAAATTGTCCAGCTAGATTTTATACTTGGATTAATAAGCTTGCCAAAGTATGCACCAGGCACTCAACTTTGGCACTCACTTAAATGCCTGGCTAAAATAAAAAAGGAGCAGTTTATGTTACGTTATGCAATTATTTTCTTGGTCATCGCTTTGTTAGCGGCACTTTTCGGTTTTGGTGGTATTGCCGGTGCGGCGGCAGGCGTTGCCGAGATTCTGTTTTACATTTTCATCATTCTTTTCTTAGGCAGCCTGGTTATGAACTTTGTACGCAGAGCCTAGAGTAAGATAAGAAGGGAAAAATTGTTGGCCTCACCAACGATGACAATAATAACCATGCTGATGAGTAATTGTCGGCGTGGTTTTTGGAGCCGGATGCTAGCGTCCGGCTCTTTAATTTTGGGGAGGGGAGGTTAGGCAACGGCCGTTACCGGCAAATAGATCGTAAAGGTGGTGCCTTGGCCAACGGTGCTGTCTACTTCAATACGGCCGTCATGCTCTTCTACAATCTTTTGCGCTACAGATAGCCCTAAACCGCTGCCTTCGGCGCTTTCGCTGCCAGGGATGCGGTAAAAGCGTTCAAACAGATGCTCCAGGTCTTCGGAATCGATGCCGGGACCGGTATCGGCGACGTCGATTTGGAGTTCATTGGCCTGGCAGCCGGCGCTGATGGTGATACGGCCGTTTTCCCTATTATATTTGGTGGCGTTACTCACCAGATTGAGCAATACTTGCTTCAGCCGGTCGGCATCACCGATGACGGCCGTTTTGCCGGCGGTTGTCGGTAAATCCGGGGCTAACTGTACTTCAATCTCAATGCCTCTTGCGGCTGCCTGCGTTTGCGAGATGCTGATCACTTCCTGAATAATTTGCGGCACGTCCAGAACCTCTCGCTTCAGCCGCATCCGGCCAGACTCCAGCCGGGCAAAATCCAGAAAATCCCTGGTCATTTTCGACAACCGGCTAGACTCCTTCTTGATCATGCCGACCATCTCTGTGCGCTTTTCCTGGGGCATTTCGGGGCGCGATAGCAGCTCGCTGGCAGCAGAGATGGCCATCAGCGGCGTTTTTAGCTCGTGCATGATTTCGGCAATAAGGTCAGATTGGCTAAACAGGTGCACGTTCAAAATGGCCACGGCCGATTGCGAAGCCAACGCTTCCATCAAAGCCACATCCTGGCTGGTATAATCGCCGTCATCTTTCTTGTTGATTACCTCCAGGGCTCCGATGACCCCCTGCCCGGTGATCAGCGGCACGGCCAGCATAGAGCGCGTAACAAATTCCAAGTTTTCATCCACGTTGGCAAAAAAGCGCTCGTCGGTTTGTACGTCGTCCAGAATAAGGGAACGGCCGTGACGCACCACCCAGCCGGCAATGCTGTTGTCCAGCGGTACAACAATGTCTTGTGGCACTTTGCCGCGCG
>CALBTC010000296.1 GCA_937967805.1 uncultured Anaerolineaceae bacterium | reverse complement strand
GGCTGGGCTTCGCGCAGCGCAGCCTGGACACACTGCGCCAGGCCCAGGAAAAAACAGTGGACCCCAAAACACGCCAGACGCTTACCAAACAGATTGAGCTGATGAGCCAAAAAACGGTGCAACGGTCAGATACTTAGGAGTGGCAATCCTGCGAAGATGTTTTGTTCTTCAGGACAGTGTGTAGGACTGCCAGTCCCGGAAACGGCCGTTCCCCAGTTGTATTCCCCACCATCCTGGCTTATACTGGCACAAATCCTCAAAGTACCCTACATCAATCCCCCAATCACCTGTATTTTCGGAGGGAAAAATGGCAGAATTAAGCGAAATTCGAGCAGCAAAAGCAGCCCATACGGCCGCACTTATGGACCTGCCCAACGTCATCGGCGTGGGCATTGGAAGGCAAATTGTCAACAACGTGCAAACAGACGAACTGGCCCTGTCTGTACTGGTGGCCGACAAAATTGCCATCGAAGGGCTGCCGCCAGGCGCGTTAGTGCCGCCACAGATAGACGGTGTTCCTACTGACGTAATGCAGGTGGGCACCATTCGCGCCAACCAGGTGCCCACCGACAAATTCCGGCCAGCACCCGGTGGCGTGAGCATTGGCCATTATCAGGTTTCTGCCGGAACGCTGGGCTGCATTGTGCGCGACCGCAGCACGGGGGACCGGCTCATCCTCTCCAATAATCACGTACTGGCCAACAGCAACGATGCCGCAGCCGGCGATCCCGTTATCCAGCCAGGCGGCGCTGATGGTGGAACAGTAGCCGATGATCTCATTGCCCGGCTGGCGCGCTTTTGCACCATTGATTTTGGCACAGATCCAGGCTCTAGCTGTGGCATTGCCTCGGCTTATGCCGGATTTGGCAACGCCATTGCCAGCCTGTTGGGCTCGCGGCACCGCGTGAGCGTGCTTCAAGCCGCACCCCGGGCTGTCAATCTGGTGGATGCGGCCGTTGCCCGCCCCATCAATGACGAAGATGTGCTGGATGAAATTTTGAACATCGGCGAGGTTTCCGGCACAACAGAAGGCGTGCTGGGATTGCCCATCCGCAAATCGGGGCGCACGACAGGCTTCACCACGGACATCATCACCACCATTGAAGCCACCGTCAACGTGAATTATGGGTTGGGAAAGGTAGCAACCTTTGAAAATCAGCTTGTTGCCGGGCCGATGTCTGCCGGCGGGGATTCCGGTTCGCTCATTGTGGCGGCCGATTCACCGCAAGCGGTGGGCCTTCTCTTTGCCGGGTCTACCCAATCTACTATTTTCAACCCCATCCAGGCCGTTTTAGATTGTTTGGACGTGGAGATTTAACCAATGAGCGATCAACAAAAAGCTATCGAGCGGATTCAGGCAGTGAAGGCAGCGCATGAAGCGGCGCTTTTGGCCAAAGCCAACGTCGTTGGCGTGGGGATCGGTTTCCGCCAAAAGCAGCAGGCCCGCACCGATGACGTGGTGCTGGTGGTGATGGTCGAAGAAAAAGTGCCTCGTTCGCAGCTTGCCCCTGAGGATATCATCCCTAGTGAGATTGACGGAGTGCCGGTGGATGTACAGGAAAGCGGCCGTATCGTACCGCAGCAAAACTGATGCTTCTATGCACATTTCCGAGATTCAGAAACAGGCGCATGAGCTAACGCAGAAACACGGCTGGCACAAGGACAATGTCGATCTCCGATTCCGCCACTTGATTAGCGAGGTTGGCGAACTTTCACGGGAACTGCTGCGCTATGCTTCGCCTGCTGAGCCGAAAAAAGAGATCGATAGAGCAGTCGGCTACGAAATTTATGACATCGTCTGGAACCTGTGCGAACTGGCAAATCAACTGGACATCGACCTTGAGCCATACTTTCTGGAGAAAATTGAAATCAATCGTAAAAGAAGCTGGAAGTAACGAATCAAAGTGATGCGGTGCCGATGAACGGCCGTATCGTGCCGCATAGCAATGCAATTAGGAGGAAAATATGTCTAAGCCCGCACGCTGGTTATTGGTAATTACCATAGGCATGATGGTCCATCTGTTTTTATCAATCAGTGTGGTTGCCAAACTAAGTCCCTTTTACAATTTGCCATCCTTTACTTCTGGTTTACCACCCTTTGGACAGGTTAATTTTCAAACCGCAGACTCAATCGCTTTTATTGAATGGTTAATTGTTCTTGTTTTGTGGATTGTGTTTGCGATTGCTTTGTTGCGGGAAAAAACTACATAGGGTTCGCTCAAAATCAACTTGGGTGGCACGGTCAGGAGACCGGCCTACAGCACATTCAAAAGTTAATTGCGATTGAACCCATAGTAATAACGCAAGCCGTTAAACGGCCGTTCCCTCACTCCCACCTACTTCCACCAACCCCCAGCTTAACGATCCCGGCTGCAGCACCAGCTCGCGCACCTCGTCGCCGGGCAGCATGACCAGCACGTGACGGCCGTTTTCATCCAGCCACTGCCGCCCCTGACCAACTGATTGCCAACGGCCGTTCAACTGCACCTTACGCACCTGCACCGCCCCGTCCTCGGCAAAACGGCAATCCACGCCAACGGTTTTCATCAATCAAACTCTTTGTCATTGGGCAAGGCAGGTGGAGAAACGGCTGTTTGTTAGACAACGGTTCCACCCACCTGCCTTGCCCCTACATTTTTATCTATTCTTGCGCCAAAACCAGGCCAGCTTGCGATATTTCACCCACTCATAATAAGTCATGTACAGGCTCAGACGCAAACCGTGCAGGCCGTCTTTGTAGCCATTTAGCGTGATAAAGCGCCAGTAAAATTGGCGCAGCGGCTGCAAAATGAAGTTGTGCGGCTTCGGCTTAATACCCTCGTCGTAGAGGATGCGGGCATCGTAGCTGGTGTAGGCGCGCTGTTTAGCGCGGAAATGTTCGACGTTGCGGTAATTGTAGTGGGTGAGCGGCCGTTCCAGGTACCCAATCGCTCCATCCACCACCGCCAATTCGTGAACGGGTCGCTCGTAGCGCACGCAACCATGCTTGAACAGCCGCAGTTGATAGTCTGGGAACCAGCCCGCGCCGCGCGTGAGCTTGCCAAAAATATAGTTGTGGCGCGGCACGTACCAGCCGCGCTCCGGCCGCTCGGCAATCACCTGGCGAATTTCTTCGCCCAGCTCCAGCGTGCCCCGCTCGTCGGCATCGACAAAAAAGACCCAGTCGGTTTGCAGGCTGTCCAGGGCTGCATTGCGCTGCTGGGCATAATTCTCAAATTTGGATTGGACGAGTTCAGCGCCGGCGGTTTGGGCGAGAACGGCCGTATCATCATCACTATACGAATCGAACACCAGCACCCGGTCGGCCCAGCTCAGCGACTGAACACACGCCTGAATGTGGCCGGCTTCGTTGAGCGTGAGAATGACGGCCGTTAATTCCTGTTTATTTGCATGCATAGGGAAGTTGTATCAAAGATTGCGCCGATAGAACAGATTTCTCTCTACTCCTCTCAATTCTCTGTGTTCTCTGTAGCAAATTAAATCCCGCGCCAGATTTGAATGATCGTTTCATACGCCTGCTTCATTTGGGGATCGGTCGCTCTTTTGGCGCGGTAGCGCATGGCGATTTGCACCATTTTGCGGGCGATGAACAGCTTGAAACGGCCGTACATCTCTCCATACAGCTTGGCCCGGCTTTGCCACAAATTCACCACCGAAGCGGTCGGCACCTGGCGCGTACTTTCACCGCCGTAATGGACAATCTCCGCCGAGGGCACGGCGTAAACGCGCCAGCCCGCCGCCTGGATACGCCAGCTCCAGTCAATCTCCTCGCAGTACATATGAAATGATTCGTCAAAGCCGTTGGTGGCTTCGGCCACGTCGGCGCGCACCATCATCGTGGCCCCTAGCGGGTGGTCAATGGCAAACGGTTCGCTGCCGCGGGCCAGCCATGATTGCGGATAACGGCCGTTCCAACGACTCTCATACAACCGGGCCGGCAAGGGAAACAGATCAAAGGCAAGCTGTCGCAAACCGGGGAAATAAAAGGCGCTGTGCTGGAAACGGCCGTCGCCATACACTAACCGCGCCCCGGCCATGCCGCCGTCAGGATGCTCTTCCAGCGTATTGATCAGCTCAAACAGGGCCCCCGGCTGCAATTTCGTGTCTGGATTGAGCAAAAAGTAGTAGCGTGGCGCGTACGCTTTGGCCGCCGCCATCCCCTGGTTATTGGCTGCACCAAAGCCGGGGTTATTCTCGTTAATAATGAGATGGACGTTGGGAAAAAGGGATTGTACCAAATCGGCCGTGCCGTCGGTGGAGGCGTTGTCTACCACCCACACCTCACCGCGCAGTCGGGAACGCTGCAAATCGGCAAACACCGAGCGCAGGCATTGCACCAGGTAATCCCGCACGTTCCAACTGACGATAATAACCGCTACATCAATCATAAAAAGCCTGAATGGGGCGCAGATTTACGCAGATGACGCTGATTTATTTTTTTAATCAGCGTTTATCGGCGTTCATCAGCGTCCTACTAAAAAATCATTTAGTCAGTTAACAGCAGCGCCTCATCGGTCCAGTCCAGGGTGTTGATGACAAAGTGGAGCGGATCGTAGTTGGCGGACACGGCCGTTTCCAACCCCGTCCAGCCGTAAAAATCAAGCGCACACAGCGACTCAGCACATTGTTCCGCCGCAGCAAATTCGGCCAGCAGCGGCCCCAACTGCTGTGCCGGGCCAAACGGAAAATCGCCGCCGACAGCCACCGAATCGGCCGGGATAGGCGCACTTAGCGTTAAGATGCGCGTCTCGTTGAAAATATTGCGGGCCGTGTCGTAGACGCCGGAACGGGCATCGCGTATGCGGTAGCCACCGTTTTCCGGGCGGGCCCGCACGATCACAAAACCAATCCCGCTGCGGCTGGGCGCCATGCCGGTTTGCCGCCAAATTTCGGGATCATCCTCGCCAAACACCCATTCCCGCTCGGCAAAGGGCAGGATGGGCGGCCAGTACGTGCCGGTGGCAAAATCAACCTCGCCATTGAGCACGGCCAGCATCGCCGTGTTATCGCCGGGTACCGGGACGATTTCTTCCGGCTCAATGCCTTCCGCCGCCAGCAGCGCCCGGAAATACCAGTTGTTGGGCACGCTGGTTTCATCAGGGATGGCCCAACGCTTGCCGTCCAGATCGGCCAGGGTTTCGATGTCGCTGTCCTGGCGCACCACGATCATACCGGCCTGCCAGGTGAGGCCGTTGTTCTGCACGGCCGTACTCACCACCTGCGCCCCACACTGCTGATTGGCCAGCGCCACGCCCACGGCCGTTAAAAAACCGATCGTTTCGGCCGGGGCGGCGCACAGCAAGTCAATAATGATCTGCTCGTTGTCGACAATGCCCACCTGGAACTGCTGCCCGGTTTGCTGTGCCAGCCAATCAGCCAAAATTTGGCCCCGGCTGATGATCACATTCGTATCGGCCACCGGCGCAAACAAGAGTTGAAACGGCCGTTCGGTGGAACCGGATGACGGCCGTTCGTTTACCACCGGTTCAGCCACCGTCACTGTTTCGGTAACGATGCGGGTCACTTCAACTTCCACTTCAACGGGATTGGGGCTGGTAACAACTGTAACCTCCGGCGCCAGCCGGGTTACTTCAACCACCGTCGGTGCTGAGACGCAGCCCGCCAGCAAACCGGAAAAAATAAAAACCAAACCCCACAAACGTCGCATTGGTCCCGTCCAAAAAAAGAGGCTGCCGCACAGTTGGGCAACCTCCTGTTAACCATTTGTAGTTTACCCCGCCGCCAAATACCCGCCAATCAAATCTCTACTTAGTTAAGCCACGGCTAACCAAACAAAACCGAATTGTCATTACTTCGGCAGGCTCAGTACATGCCTGAATGGAGCGCAGCGAAATGAAGAATCCCTCCAGCGATTGTCTTGTGAAACCACACCCGCGAAAGGCGAAGATTAGAGGGATTCTTCGCTGCGCTCAGAATGACTGAGAAAGACTTATTCATTTTCCACCGGCCACTCCGGTACTTCACGGGGGGCGCATTCGGGGCGATTGGCCTCGTCGGGTACGTCCACCGTAATTTCTTTGATGCCCAGACGCTCCATAAAGGTGACGACCTCCACATCTTCATGGATAAGCCCGGCCCACACCGGCTGCGGATTGCGCTCGCCAAACTCGTTGGTCATGCGGATGCTGCCCGTCACGGTCACCCGGTCGCCCGGCATCAGGTAGCTAAAGCCGTCGATGACGGTCAGCTCTTCGGGACTGCCCAGCGCCCAGCGGTAGGGGTAGTTGGTCAGCTCATTCTCATAGCCAATGCCCAAACGAAACGCGCCGGACTGGGTAAACCAGCCCAACGTATTGTAGTTCCAGTGGGAATCATACATCGTGCCGGTCGGCGGTCCGCTGGTGCGCACGGGGGTGGTGCCGTAATTTTCTACAGTGACGCTAAACGAAATCACGTCGCAGAGGGGCACGGCCGTCTTATCCCAGGCCACCGTCTCCCCCGCCGGCGGTGAAATGATGCGCACCCGGGGCACGCCGCCAAACTGAATCGTTAACTGCTCTTCAACGCGCACCCGCTGCCCCTCTAAATCCTGAGCAATGGCCACGATGGGATAGGTGCCGTCCGGCGGCGGGGTTGCGCCATCATCCACACCGCCTTCATAATCAAAATAGTGCCATCCCTCAGCATTGGGTTCCACAACCTGTTCAAACTCGCTGATGGGCACTTCGCTGCCATCGGGCATTTGTAAAAAGACACGCAGATGGGCCACATCTTTGGCCAAATAAAGCTGGGGCTGCACCCGGTCATCGATACCGTCGCGATTGGGGGTAAAGACCGTTTTGTCCAGCGTAAAGTCGCGAATATCAGGCAAAACGGGGTCGGCATCAACAATGCGCAATTCGCCCTGCTGCATTTCGGTTTTGCCAGCTTCGTCAACGGCGCTGATGGTCCAGGTGTAACGGCCGTCTTGCAGCAAACGCGCCAAAATTTCTCCCTGTATCTGATCGTCCGGCAGCGTGTACGGATCCACGACGCCGCTAAACGTCACGCTGTACTCACCCGCGCCACGCGCCTTTTCCTCGCGGAAGAAAAAGCGGTCGCCCGCCTCGTTCTCGAAGTAGATAGAAACGGTGGCGTTGCGTGAAATTTCGTAAGAGATATTGGTGGCGTCGGTGTCGCCGTCGGCATTGGGGCTGATTTCGGTTTTGTCTACCTGCACGCTGCGCAGCAGACTGCTGTCCCCGTAGACGAGACGGTTGACCAGGAATACGGCCGTAACCACCACAGCCAGCGCTACCAATCCCACCCATAAATAAGTCGATTTTTGCTTGAACATGGCGCAAGTTTACCAAACGGCCGCACCGGGGGCGAACAATGTTCATCCGACGATCACCCTACCTTGCCCCTGTCTAACGCCAATGTTACAATGCCGCCTCAATGTAAAGAGTGTCAAGCTTAAACGTACCATCAAAACAAAATAGGATGCTGATTCCCATGATCTTCCTGATCAGGTTAATCAGGTAAATCAGCGTCCTAATCATTTTGTTTATATTGAAGGATCGACTGTTAAACGATGACAAGTTATGGTCAAGATCGTGCCTGGCCTTTTGCTGAGGGCGGCGGGGGCACGATTGCTTTTTTTACGATTTTGTGGGCAACGGCCGTTTTCCTCTGGTTTCAATTTACCAATTGGCCCGCGGGCATTTTTCTGGTGCTGGCCTCTTTTCTCTGGCTGCTCGTCCTCTACTTTTTTCGCGATCCTAATCGACAGATTGAGGCCAAACCAGGGCTGGTGCTGGGTCCTGGCGATGGCGAAGTGGTGGAAATTGTCAGCGAAACCGAAACGCGTTATTTGCAGGCAGAAGTAATTCGCCTGAGCATGTTTCTGGACATCACCGATGTGCACGTGCAGCGGGTGCCGCTGGCGGGCAAGGTGACGCTGGTGGAGCATCAGCCGGGCAGATTTTTGCAGGCGTTCCGGCCCGAAGCGTCGGAAGTGAATGAGTACATTGCCATGGTGACAGAATCGGTGGGATACGGCCGTCTCCTCACCAAGCAAATCGCCGGCATCCTGGCCCGCCGCTGCATCAACTACCTAAAGCCGGGTGATGAAGTACAAACCGGCCAGCGTTTTGGCCTCATCCGCTTTAGCTCCCGTATCGACCTCTTCCTGCCGCCTACAGCCCAAATGCTCGTCAAAGTTGGGGATAAAATTATCGGCGGCGCCACGCCCATTGCCCGACTAAAAAAATTCCCATGAAAAGTCAATATCGTTACCTCATCCCCAACAGCATCACCTTCGCCTCGCTCACCTGTGGCATCGTCGCCATTTTGCTGGCGGCTACGGGAGAACTCGTTATTGCGGCCATTCTCATTCTGGCCAGCTTTATTCTAGATTTATTCGATGGCGCATCGGCCCGCTACTTCAATGCCGGGTCCGCCTTTGGCCTCCAGCTCGATTCGCTGGTCGATATGGTCAGTCTGGGTACGGCCCCCACGGTGCTGGCCTTTATGTATCTTTACCTGGCCGATGTCACGTCCACAATTTTTATCGGCGTGTTGGCCGTTTTTTTTGCGCTGGCCGGCGCGTATCGCCTGGCCCGGTTCAACCTGCTACCGCCCAAAGCCAGCGGGCGCGGCGACTCGGCCGGGCTCACTATATCTTCCGCCGGGGCCACGCTGGCCCTGGCCGTTGTCTCCGACATGACCATCCTGACGCTGCGGCTGCCTGCCGCCTGGCTCATGCCCATCATGGTCATTTGCGGTTTTCTGATGGTAAGCCGAATTCCATTCCCCTCATTTAGAGGGGTTTTCAAAGGACGCAGACGGATTGGTGTGCTGTTGCTGCTTTTTACCATCACGATTGCCTGGGCCACCTTTGGCAAAGCGTGGCATTTTTGGAACACGGTTTATCTGGGTTGGGGATTGGCCCGCGCGGGGTATTTGCAAATCAATGAGTAATGCAACCAGCAGTTGGCAAGACAGAATCAGCGGTACGGTACTGTACGCTTGGGGCAGGATGACCAGCCGTTTTAGCCGCTTTCAGGTAAGCGGGATAGACCATTTGCAGGCCGCCCAGGCACGGCAACGACCGCTCATCTTTACCGCCTGGCACGGCATGACGATGATGCTGGTCGGCTTTTTTGCCAACCAGTATGATTTAAGCCGCCTCGTTCTCATTTTGCCCGATGACTGGCGCGGCGGCGCGCTAACGGTGTTTGCCAACCGGCTGGGCGTTACCCCTTTCCCCATGAATCTGCACGACGAGGCCAGCATGTCCACGGCGCGGCAGTTGGCCAAACTGGTGCGCCAGGTCAAAGCGGGGCGGGATGCCTACATCACCCCGGATGGCCCGGAGGGACCTTCATACGAAATTAAGCCGGGGATCACCTACATTGCCCAAAAGGCAAATGCCACCATTTTGCCGGTGGGGGCCTATGCCCGGCACGGCTACCGCGTGCCTCGTTGGGACCGGTACGTGATGCCGTATCCGTTTAGCAAGATTGCCATTCAGGTTGGGGAGCCCATTGTGGTGGATAAGGATGCTGAGTTAACGGCCGTATCCACCCATCTCACCCAACAGTTACACTACGTCACCCTGCAAGCCGCCGCCAATTACTACGAAAAACCCTTTTAGGACCTGAGTAGGGTCAAAGCGCGCTTTGACCCTACTGCTCCTTAATCAACCCCGTCCGGTACGCTTCCAGCAGCGCCTCCAATTGGTGAATTTTGCTCTGAACTTCGCGCCCCTCGTCCGTGTCGCGCACGCGAATGCGGGCGTAGTTGGCCTCTAAAATCTCCGTCTTGGAATGGATATCCAGCTCCTCTTCAATGGCCCGCTGCGTCGATTCAAACGGGGCATGGGAGGCCAGCAAAAAGCCGTAGGAGTTGTGGATGAGCGTGTACCCGGCAATGCCGGTTTTGTCCTGGTACGCTTTGGAAAACCCCCCGTCGATGACGATGAGACGGCCGTTGGCCTTCACCGGACTCTCCCCTTTTTTCACCTGCACCGGCACGTGCCCGTTAACAATGCGCGCTTTTTTGGGGTCCAGGCCGAATTCTTGCAGGATTTTTACGGCCGTTTCCGGCTTGTCGCGCAGTGCATAATACGCATTTTTCCCCTCGGTGTGGGTCGCCGGGTCCGCCAAAAAATAACGCTCAAACGTCGCCATCTTCTCCTTGCCAAACAGCGGCGAATGTGAACCGCTCCACAAATACCACATCGCGTCCATGCCGTACTGCTTCTGCTCAGGGTCGCTGGCAAAATAACCCTGCCGCGCCAGCCGGTCCAAGCGGTCCATGAACCCTTTTGCCTGGTACGATTCCCCATCCACCTGCACCGAGGCAAACGAGCCATCCGGATTCATGGCAATGCAGCCGTGGTAAAGCAAATTGCCGTTGTAGATGAGGTAGAGGCTGCCTTTAGAGTACAAAAAGCGGACATGCCGCTGCAATCGTTCGCTGTTGGCAAAAGAAAGGCGCAGTTTTTCTAAAACAAGCTGCTCTTTCTCCGTCAGCACATACGGATTTTTAGGATCAACGGTAGGCAAATGCGTATCCAAAAGCGGATGTTCTCTTCCGTCAATGCAGATTGTTCCCTTTTCAAAGTCAATTTTGTCCAACAGCAGCCGGTCGGCCATGCCGTATTGGGGACGGCGCTGGATAATTTGCGCTTCCAGCTTGAGCTGAATGAGGGTGATCGCCTTCTGCATTCGAGACATTAGCATCAGCTCGTTGGCCGTAAACTCTTCGGCCGTTTCTTTGGGCACAAACTGTTCGCACGGGTCGTCTGCGTACGTTTCCATGGCCAAGGAGGCCAGCGGCAGCAGGCTGATGGCGTACCCATTTTCTAATGTCTCCATGTTGCCGTAGCGCAGGCAGATGCGAATGACGTTGGCCAGGCACGCTTCACTGCCGGCGGCGGCCCCCATCCACAAGATGTCGTGGTTGCCCCACTGCACATCGACTGCGTGGTAATCCACCAGTTTGTCCATGATGATATGCGCCCCCGGCCCCCGATCGTACACGTCGCCAATAACGTGCAGCCGGGCGATGGCCAGCCGCTGAATCAGCTCAGCCATGGCCACAATGAAGGCGTTACCCCGGTCCGTCGAGATAATGGTGTCGATGATGCTCTGATAATATTCCTGCTTGTTTTCTAACCCTTCCTGCTCGTGCAGTAGTTCCTCAATGATAAAGGCAAAATCGTCGGGCAGGGCTTCGCGTACGGCCGTACGCGTATATTTAGACGACACCACCCGGCACAGCTTAATCAGCCGAAATAAGGTGATCCGGTACCATTCCGCTTTGTTCTCTACATTTTTCAAAATGAGGGGCAGTTTTTGCTCGGGGTAATAGATGAGCGTGGCAAAATTACGCTTTTCATTTTCCAGCAGCGTGTTGGCAAAAATCT
>CALBTC010000295.1 GCA_937967805.1 uncultured Anaerolineaceae bacterium | reverse complement strand
TAGGTGAGCGGGGTTAGCTCAGTTGGCGGCGGCACGTTGTCTACCGGCGGCACCGTTTTCAGGTAGGCAATCACCGCACCCAGGTCAGCCTCGCTCATGTTTTGAAAATGCTGCGCCGGCATGACCATCATTGGGTTGCCTGCCGGGTCAATGCCGTGACGAATGGCGCGAATCCAATCCTCGTCGCTGTAGGCTTCGGCGATGCCGCCTTCGCCGTTGGTCAGGTTGGCCGAAACGACGGTACCGATGGCCGGCTCATTGAAGAAAGCCCGGCCGCGCAGCCCTTCGCCGTGACATTCGCCGCAGGCAACCACGGCTTCTACCAGGTGCTCGCCACGGGCCAATGACTCCGCACTGTTGTCGATAGGGATCGCGGCTACGGCGACATCGTACGTCTGGTTCAGGCGGGAACGGCCCGAGCTGTATAAAACCAGCGCCGCGATCCCGACAATGATGACGAGACTGCCTAAACCAATGCCAATCCATTTGAATGTTTTTCTCATTTTATCGTTTCCTTGTCGTTGCAGCCGGTTTACGCTGCGGCGGGCGGTGGATAAGGCACATAGCTTTGCAAGCGTGTTAGCAGATTGTTTTGCATCTCGAAAACAAATACCTGGGGAAAGCGAGCCTCATTGCCGTCTTGAAAGATGTGATGCGTTTGTACTTCTACCGCTCCGGTACGGCCGTCGGTCCAAAAATTCTCCAGGTGGAAGCCTGGCCTGCTGATCATATTGAAGGCAAACGAAAGACCATTTCTAATGGCGGCTTTGCCTTGCATTTCAGGCTCCGGGTAATGCGGATCAAATAGGATGGCGTCTTCAGCAAAATGATTCAGGAAGGCATCGGCATCTTTCGCTTCAAATGCAATGAGCATCTCTTTAATCCGGGTTTTTGCTGCTGTTGTCATCAGTTTATCTCCTTGGTTTCAGGCAGCGGGCAGCGTAAACCAGACGGCCGTTGCCCGCTGCGTTACATAGCGATAGGTTGTTTGGTGTCAGGGATTCAGGTCTAGTACAGCACGGTGGCGTTGCTCAGGAACCAGCGGGCAGCGGCCTCATCACCGGAAACGGCCGTACGCTTTAAGGCGTCGTCAGTTGAAATGCGCTCCGAAGCGCGTAAGTGCAAATCGTACAGGTCAATTTCCAGGGCGCAGTCCGGTTCCGTCTGGTGACCAAACCGGTAGGTACCGCTAAGTGCTCCGGTGATTTGCAGCACGATGGTGCGCCCGGCCAACTGTTTCTTCAGCTTTTTGGCGATGTCTAGCAGCACCAGGTCGGTGAGACGGCCGTCGTGCTCCGGCGTAATCACCATCTTTTTGCCGGTGGCGGCGCAGATGTCGTACCGGTGCATCCATTCGTCTCGCGGATAAATGATGTCCATCAGATAGCCGACGTTGCCCACGTCAGGGATAGGAATCTGGCGCACCAGCCAGGGCAGCTTTTGCCGGTTGCGGATGGCGATTGGCCCGCTCTGGCGGAATTCTTCGATGATCTCGGTGGTGGTTTTATCGGCCCGTTCCTCAACTTGCAGCCGGTTGACGCCATCCACGGGCTCTTCAGCCTCTTTAATGTAGGGATTACGCACGTTTTGCCGCACGAATTCGGACAGGCTGGTGCTGCCGGTCATCGAGCCGGCTAGATGGGCCACCATCTCGCGCACGGTCCACTCGGTGCAGTAGGTTTGCTGCTGCCAGTCGTCACCTTCTAGTGATTCCAGTAGGGCCAGTACGCGCTCATATTCAATGCGCGACTGTTGGCCGGCTTCCGCATGCGCGACGGGAGGGATGTCGCTGGCTTTTCGTACCATCGTATTGACTTCTAATGAAATTGACATCGGGTTACCTCCATATAAATTTACAGCTTCTAACAAACAGACCCTAAGGGTTTACCGTTGATTAATTTAGCTATTGAGTGGACAAACCCTTAGGGTCTCTCCAGACAAACTTACTTTTTCCAGGCGTCCACAACCATCTGTACCGCCTGGGGGATTAACTTACCAAACCGGCCCTGCCCGACCGGCAGCTCCGGGTTGTTGGCCAGGTGCAGCTCCGTGAGGCCATGCTGGAAGGCGATGTAAAGATCGCGTGCTTCTTCGTAAGGAATGTCCAACGTTATTTCTTCGCGCTCCAAAATCTGCATAAACTGACCTCGTATTGAATCCAATCGTGCCAGGCTGACCGCCATGCTTTCTTCTGAAGGGACAAAGCCGGGCACCGGCCGTTGAAACATGAGTTGGTACAAATCCTGATTTTCCTGGGCAAACCGCATGTAGCTGCGCAGGGCGCTTTCCAGGTTTTCCCGCAGGGATTTGTCCTGGTTCGGCCGTTCGTCCATGCGCCGGCCGAATTCCAAAAAACCCCGCCGGAACAGCTCATCGTAGATGTCGTTTTTGCTGTCGAAGTAGGTGTACAGGGAAGGGGTGCGCATCCCCAGCCGTTTGGCGATGACGCCCAGGCTGAGCGCGGCTACACCGTTCTCCTGCATCTCCTCACGGGCAATGCTGAGTATTTTTTCAATGGTTTCTTGTCTTACCTGTTCTCGTCTGGTGAGTTGTTTAGCCATGTAAATCCTAATATCGTTAAGTTTTCCTAATACTATTAGGTAAAACGGGTTTTGTCAAGACCCAATTTAAGAGATTGGACTAATTTACGCTTTGGAAGGCTTTTATAAATTGCAAATTGGTCCAATCTAGTCTCGTCAAGCCATGATAAAATGGTGACACATGGACACTGCCCAGTTTCGCTTTTATGCCGACCTGAATGATTTCTTGCCACCGCCACAGCGGCAACGGCCGTTTCGCCAGCCGGTTTATGGAGGGACCCAATCCGTCAAACATCACATCGAATCGCTGGGTGTGCCGCATACAGAACCTGAGGTGGTTTTGGTGAACGGCCGTTCCGTAGATTTCCACTATCTGGTGCAGGCAGGCGACCAGATTAGCGTCTATCCCCCGTTTCACAGGATTGACGTGTCGCCGCTGGTGCCGTTACGGCCGTCGCTCACCCCGCCCCACCGCTTTCTGCTGGACAATCACCTGGGCAAGCTGGCCCGCTATCTGCGGTTGCTGGGGCTGGACACGCTGTATGCCGACAACCATGTAGAGGATGCCGAACTGGCCCGCATTGCCCGCGAGGAAAACCGCATTTTGCTGACGCGGGATCGCGGCTTGCTAAAGCGGGGCAACGTGATTTACGGTTATTGTTTGCGCACGCGTGACTCGATGGGGCAGTTAACGGCCGTTCTCCACCGCTACCAACTACACAACGAAATAACTCCCTGGACCCGCTGCCTGCGCTGCAACGGCCTGCTGCGGCCTGTGGCAAAAGAGGCCATTCTGCACCGGCTAGAGCCAAAAACAAAACGGTATTTCGATGAATTTCGTATGTGTGAAGCGTGTGGGCAAATTTACTGGCAAGGCTCCCACTTCACCCGGTTGCAAAAAATTGTGGACAAGGCGTTAGCCATGGGTTAGGCATTATTGGTTTAACGGTTTGTCAAAAAACGATCGGCAGATTACGCAGATTAAAGGCAAAAAATCTGCGTAATCTGTGGATCAATTCTTATTACATGATTCAAGAGGCAGGCTTTCGGCCAAAAACTTGATCGTAATCTTGCTGCCAGGGGTTGGTGTGGACTTCTTCCAGGCCGAGCCCGGTGAGCACGGCTTCAAACTGCGCTACGTTGCGGTAACGCCCCAAAAACAGCTTGGCCTCGCTGCCTTTGCGCCGGGTGACCAGCAGCGTGCCGCCCGGTTTAAGCACCCGCACCATTTCTTGCAATGCGGCCGTATCCGACGGGAAAAACTCCAGCGCTTCCAGGCAGGTCACTAAATCAAACTGGTCAGCGGTAAAGGGGAGCCGGTCGGCCACCTGCTGCACCAGGCCGGCGCGACGGCCGTACGGCCGTAACTTCGCCAACGCAATCCGCAGCATCTTTCCCGACGCATCCAGCCCGACGACACGGCCGTTAAACGTCGGCGCGTCCAGTAAAAAATAGGGCAGCCGTCCCGTCCCGGTGGCCACATCCAGCACCAATGGATTGGGCACCCGGCGCAGGCGCACGAGCAGCGGCCGTATCACAAAAAATTGTTCGGCATCCGGATCAAACTCCTTGATGCGGTCATATTTGTGCGCCGTGATGTCGTACAACCACACCACCATGCGCCGTCCCAGGTAGACACCTTCCGTGGTTACCAGTAACCAGTAGATTAGGGTAGCCAAAACGGCCGTTGTGAGGAGGATCGCGATCCAGTGCATTTTCAGTAAACGGTAAGCCGTGATTAGTAATCGGTTTGATCCGCCCAGCCGTAAACGGCCGGGCTAGATTATGGAAGCCTCTCCGAGGCTGATTTTCAGCCCTGAAAGGGCTT
>CALBTC010000294.1 GCA_937967805.1 uncultured Anaerolineaceae bacterium | reverse complement strand
TGGGAGTAAATCTTGGCAAATCCACCGCTTCACACAAATGGGGCTGAAGCCCAGCCCGATATTTCTGTCAACCGCCTGATTCTCATTGGCCTGCTAACGCGACTGGTGACGGATACGGCCGTCCAACTCTTTTTCCCCTTTCTGCCAGTCATTGCCGATGGGCTGCGCACCACCACCGTCACGGCGGGCCGATTGGTGAGCTTACGCAGCGCCATGGGGCTGCTTTCTCCTGCGTTTGGCTACCAGGCATACCGGCGCGGCTACCGCACCATCATGCGCTTTGGGCTGTTACTGGCGGCCCTCGGCTATCTTGCCGTGGGCCTGAGCAGTTCAGTTTGGCTGGCAGCCGTGGGCATGGTGCTCGGCGGGCTGGGCACGTTTGCTTTTGTGCCTATCTTGCAGGCGTATCTAAGCGCCAAGCTGCCCTTTCACCGCCGGGCGCGGGGGCTGGGCACGCTGGAATATGCCTGGGCGCTGGCGGGTATCATCGGTTTGTACCTGACGGGATTACTCATTGATGCATTGGGCTGGCGCGCCCCGTTTCTTCTGTTGAGTGGCTTGCTGTTGATCGCCTTTTTGGGATACGGCCGTCTCCCCGCCGCCCGCCAGGCCCAACTCGCAGAATCAGTCAAAACACCATTTTCCTGGCGCAGCGTGGTGGCTTTTTTTGAGCTGGGCCAAAACAAACGGTCTGCCTGGATGGCCCTGCTGGTGGTTGCCTTGAATATGATGGCGGCGATGAACGTATTCATCAGCTATGGTACCTGGCTGGCCCGCGAATATGGCCTGGATGTGGTGTCGCTGGGCACCGTCGCCCTCATTTTGGGCGTGGCAGATTTGAGCGGCAGCGTGCTGATGAGCCTGGTTGGCGACAATTTTGGTTTGCGGCGCAGCGTGATTGCAGGCACGGCGCTTGCCTGTCTTGGTTACGGGCTGCTGCCCGTGTTGAACCAGGGCATTTTGCCGGCGGTTGTGGGATTGATTGTGGCCCGGTTTGCCTTCGAATTTACCGTAGTCGGACATATCGCCCTGGTGAGCGAGCAGGCCCCCGATTATCGCGGTAAAATGATGTCCCTGGCGGCCGCGGCGGCCCTGCTTGGCTCCAGCACGGCGGGTTTTATTGGCCCCTGGGTGTACGATCGGTTTCAGGTGCTGGGGCTGAGTCTGATTTCCGCCAGCATCATGGGTGTGAGCATCATTTTGCTGCGCTTTTTTGTGCGCAATCGCGCCGAATAAAGAATGGGACGCTGATGAGGTCAGATGAGCGTAGATTTTTATCTGCGCTAATCTGCGAAATCTGCGGTTGAATAGGGAGGATTGGATGAAACGAGAGCGGGTGATACGGCCGTTACAAACCGAGTCTGAGTGGGACCAGTACACCACCATTACGCTGTGGGCCTACGGTCTGGCCCAAATTTCCGATATTGCCTATGTTGACAAGGTGCATCAACTGTTTTACACACCAAACAAACCCATTTGCCATACTGCCTTTTAAGAACCAACGGATACCAGGGGCGAGGCAGGTGGAGAAATGGTTTTGGAAAATAACAGATGATGCAACCCCCTGCCTCCCCCCTACAGTGGGTTTCAAAAATGATGTCAGGAGAGAATTATGGATTTTACAGATCAGGTAGCTATTGTGACTGGTGGTGCTTCAGGCATGGGGGCGGCGACGGTGCGGGAGCTGGTGGCTGCCGGAGCCAGAGTCATCATCGTCGACAAGAACATGGTGATGGCCACGGCCTTTGCCGAGGAAATTGGTGCGGAGGTTTTGATTGGGGACGTGAGCGATTCGGTATTTTGTGATGGGGTGGTGGATACGGCCGTTGCCAAATACGGCCGTCTCGACATCCTCATCAACGCCGCCGGCATTATCGCCCGCGCCGATGCGCTGGGCACCAGCGATGAGCAGTGGCAGCGGGTGATGAACGTCAACGTCAGCGGCGTTTTTTACTTCAGTCGCGCGGCTGTCAAGGTGATGAAAGCGCAGGGCAAAGGGGCCATCGTCAACTTTGGCTCGATTTGGGGCGGTGTGGGCGCGGCTGGCGTGGTGGCATACTGCGCTTCAAAAGGCGCCGTGCATCAGCTCACCAGGGCTATGGCTCTGGACCACGTCAAGGACGGCATTCGCATTAACGCCGTTTGCCCCGGCGAGGTCAACACCCCCATGCTGGCCTCCGAACGGAGTGAGCCGGTGACGGGTGAGATGTTACAGCGCATCGCCAGCACCGTGCCCATGCAGCGCCTGGCCGATCCGGTGGAGATCGCCCGCGTGGTCCTCTTCCTCGCTTCCGAGGACGCCAGCTACATGACCGGGGCAATGGTCAACGTCGATGCCGGCTACACCGCTCGTTAATTTTTTAACGCAGAGACGCGGAGTTGAAGTTTTTCCTCTGCGCCTCCGCGTCTCTGCGTTGGTTTTTTTTATAGAAAGAGGACAGCGAGATGGAATACAGACGATTGGGCCGCAGTGGGGTGAAGGTTGCGCCACTTTGCCTGGGTACCGACAATTTTGCCAATCCCACGCCGGAAGATGAAGCCAAAGCGATGCTGAACCGGGCGATTGACGCCGGGATTAATCTGATTGATACCAGCAACAGCTACGCCAAAGGTGAAAGCGAACGAATTATTGGCCGGGCGTTGAAGGAAAACGGCCGTCGCCAGGACGTCCTCATCGCCAGCAAAGCCCATTACCCAACCGGGCCGGGACCGAACGACAGGGGGAACGGCCGTCGCCACCTCATCCAGGCGTGCGAAGATTCCCTGCGGCGGCTGCAAACCGACCACATAGACCTTTACCAACTGCACCGCCCCGACTTTGAAGTGCCTATCGAAGAAACGCTCTCTGCTCTGACCG
>CALBTC010000293.1 GCA_937967805.1 uncultured Anaerolineaceae bacterium | reverse complement strand
TTGGGCGAGTTCTCGGCCGGTGCAGTCGAGCAGCACGCTCCGCGCAGCCTTTTGCGGCGCGAAGGGATCGATTTCCGCCTGCCGACCGAAGCTGAGCTTGCGGCACTAGAAGCATTCCAGTTCACCATCCGCCTGCCAGCCGATGGCAACTACGATCTGGACCGTTTTGCAGTTACTGATGATCAGGTGCTAGGACGTGACATTTTCTTTGGCCCCCAGGCTAAATGCTCCCGCTGCCATTCTGGCCCCGTTTTGGCCACCACAGACGGTACCATTCGTGGCTTTGCTGAGGGTGAAAACGGTAAATTCGATACCGGCACCGACGAAATTCCGGTCAACGCTTTAGACGGCATGCCGCCGGAACTACCGGATGAAAACGGTGTGAGCACAAGAACATACAGCACGCCGGGCCTGTTTGGCACCGACCTCACCGGACCGTTTTTCCACAACCATACTCGTGTCGATTTGCGGCGAGCCATTACCTTCTACGCCGGAACAGAATTCCAGGATTCACCAGCTTTCGATTTAGTCGGTCGCCCTTCGGTGGTGGCTGGCTCCGAAAATGCTGAACGCGTCTTAGATTTCCTGGAATCGCTGGTGGAACCAACCACCGTCTGCGTCTCTGGCTGCGATTTCAGCGACATCCAGACGGCGCTGGATACGGTTACCGATGGTGCCTCACTCACCTTGATTGGCAATTTTGATATTAGCGCGCCATTGGTAGCCGGGCGTAATGGCATCAATAATGTGGTTATTTACGGCAGCAATGCCACATTGAACTGGGTCGGTGGCCCCAACAGCCGGATGATTTCTGCCCAGGCAGTAGGCAATATGACGATCATGGAACTTAACCTGACCTGTTCGGCCAACTGTGGCACGACCACGGCCATTCGGGCCTCAGGCAACGGCCGTATCCTCATCAAAAACAACACAATCACCGGCTTCAACCAGGCGATCAACCTCAACGGCCTGAGCGATGTCACGCTCAAGGGCAACACGCTGGCCAACAACACAACCGCCATCCAGCAAACAGATGGCACGATTGACGCTTACGCCAATAACATTTCCGATTACTCCGTTGCCTACAGCCAGTCAATCACCGGCACGGCCAACCTGAACAACAACTACTGGGGCGTGGCGCTTGGCGCCGCCCCACCAGCCGGCTCCGGCGTGCCGCAAACGGCCTGGGATGCCCGCCTGGGAGCCAGCGTCGTGGCCTGGACCGACGTTTCCAGCCGGTTGAATCGCGCCAAATTGGGTGATGCGGAACTGGAAAGCAGCGACAACAGCGGCACGGCCGTTTTGGTGAGTTACGGCCGTTCGCCAGACAATGCGCCATTCGGCGAACCGCTCACTGGTGGGGACCTTTGCTCCGACTATTACGAGGTGTTCCCGCGTGAACCGGTCTCCGCCGCGGCTACCTGGACGCTCAACATTCCGGTAGATGACAACGCTACCTGTAATGCCGATGTTTTGCTGCAACAGAGCCTGCTGCAAGTGGGCGATCCTGCCGACTGCAGCGGCGGCGGCAGCCCAGACTGCTGGGATGCAGCAGCTAACGTTGCCCGGAATGGTCAAACGCTACATATGAGCGTCCTGAGTACCCACCCCTGCACACGCGGCCTTTTTGCGGCAGATGTGTCCACTAGCCTGACGCCGACAGCCACGCCACCGCCTGGTCCGAGTCCAACACCAACGGCTACGGCAACCGCCTCGCCAACGGCCGTTCCGCCGACAAGTACCGCCACCGCAACGGCAACCCTTACACCCACCGTTGGTCCCAGCCCCACGCCAACGCTAACGCCGGTACCACCTACATCAACCAATACGCCTACGGTGACAGCGACTGCAACCGCATCGCAGACGCCTGCGCCAGTTACTAACTTCATGTTCATAGCCGAGGCAGACGCCGCTCTGTTAAGCAACCGTCCGACCAATAATCTGGGACTTTCACAGCAGCTCAGCACCGATGCTGTACCGGAAATGCTTTCTTTGCTCCGCTTCAACGTGCAGGAGCTAGGCGGCACAGTTGCCGATGCGACGCTGCGCGTTTTTGCCCAGTCGGATTCCACGATTGGCATTGATGCGGCGCAAGTGGCTGATAATAGCTGGGTGGAAACGGCCGTCACCTACGACACCGCGCCCGCCGTTGGCAGCCTCATCAACAGCTCCGGCAGCTTCAGCGCCGGGGGCTACGTGGAAATTGACGTCACCGGCTATGTGACGGGAGATGGTCAGTTCAGCTTTGCCGTGACCAGCAGCGACGCCAACCGGCTCACCTTCAGCAGCCGCGAAGGAAGCAACCCACCTGAACTAGTGATTAACGTCAATCTGGGACCCACCCCAACCCCCAGCAACACGCCGATACCCACCAATACACCGCTGCCAACAGCGACTGCCACTGCATCGCCCACACCACCCCCAACCAATACGCCCACGGTCGGCCCTAGCCCAACACCTAGCAACACGCCCGTGCCAACAAATACACCGGTGCCCACCAATACACCGGAACCCGGCAGCGGCGAAATTATCTATCTCAGCCTATCTGGAAACGGCACGGTCGGCGGCGTCAGCTACGCCGATGAAGATGTGTTGGCCTTCGATACAAACACGGGCCTCTGGTCAATGGTCCTCGACGGCTCAGACGTGGGTCTGACGATCAACGATATTGACGCCTTACACCGGCTGGCTGACGGTAGTTTCCTGATCGGTTTAGAACGGGCTCAAAGCATTGGCACCCTGGGCACCGTAGACGATTCAGAGATGATTCGCTTTGTGCCCACCAGCCTGGGCGACACAACGGCCGGAACGTTTGAGAAATATTTCGACGGCACGGACGTGGGTCTGACGGCCGGCGGCGAAGACATTGATGGTTTTAGTTTTACGCCGGACGGCCGTCCCGTCGCCAGCACCCTAAGCGGCTTCTTCGTCGGCGTTAGCGGCGATGGTAAAGACCTCATCGTGCTTAATGACGCTGTCTTGGGCGACCCCACCAGCGGTACCTGGGCCAGCTACTTTGACGGCTCAGATGTAGAACTAACCGACACGTCTGAGGATGTTGACGCCTTGTGGCTGGATGCCAACGGTGACATCTACCTGAGCACCAGCGGCAGCTTCACCGTCACCGGAGCCACCGGCGATGGGGCCAGCATCTTTGTTTGTACCCCCATTACTCTTGGTGACGACACAAGCTGCACTTACACGCTCTTCTGGGACGGCACCGCCAACGGCCTCAGTGGAGCAAATATTGACGGCGTGTCAATTGAGCCGTAGGATTTACCAGTGACGGCCGTTTCCAATTCAGGAGTTTGGCTTTTTGATTGGGAACGGCCGTTGCCGCCTACTTCATGGCAAGAGGTAAATAAGCACAGTAGCCACCTTGCAACAGACTCTCTCCGTTAGCCAGAAACGGGTTGGTTTGCATGGCCTGCCAAAGAACAGGTACTTCTCCATCTTGTTCTGCTAAATAACGCCCCCAGCCTAACGACTGCAATGCCAGGTTCCACGAACCTTTCAAGCTGTTCCAAATTGGGCCATCAACATACGCTTGCGGCTCTTCCACAAACATCAAGCTCTCCACATTGTTTAAGGGGGTAAAAAGGCCTTCGTCAACAAGCCATTGCCACATCATTTTGGCCTGCGTTGGGCGCAGGGAAGCAATCATGGCTGAGTAATGCGGGACTGCGACAGAAGCAGTAACGATGACGCCGTTAACCGGGTAGGTAATAACCGGGTTGGGCTCAGCAAACTGCCCCCCAACACCAAATTCCTGGTAAATTTCATTTTCAGCGACCACAGATGGCTCAGGCACTTCTGCTGAGGAAAGGCCAAATAAATCCAATTGGTCCATTTGGTAATTGGGATAGTTTGTTTTAAAGAATGAAATTTGTGTGTCTGCCGCATTGGCTCGATATATGAAATTCTGCAAGCCTTCGATCAAAAACAAGCTGCGACTGGAGCAAAAAAAGTATAGCCGTCGGATTTTATCTGTGAGGATGCTCCGTCAGGCGTTTGGGCCAGCGGCTGAGGTTGAGGGCATGGCGCACGTCAATGGCGTGTTCACGCTCGTGCAGCGGCCAGATCGTAAGCCAGCGGTACAGGCTGATGTGCGATCCCCACGGCGTGTCAAATTTTTCAGCTAGCTGTTCAGCAGAAAGCTCATCCAATCCTGACAGTAGCGACTGATAGGATGCTTCATACGCCTGCCAAATTGTATCCCAGGGCAGGTTGGCCCGTTCGTCCGCCTGTTCCAGATTCCAAGCCTCAAAGTCAGGAATTGGTTTGAAATGGGGCGTTGTCCCTTCCAGCACCTGCGCCAAACCGGCAACGCCAACCTCAGCCCAGGCAGTCAGGTGCCCTACTAGATCCTTCATCGTCCAAACGCCGCACACCGGGTGGCTCTCCCATTCTGTCTCCGGCAGCAGCGGCAGCAGCGCCACAAACTCTTTGCGGCACGTTTTGAGTAAGGCGCGCAGCAAATATTTCGGCCCGTCGCTGCGCTTCGCTTCACGGGGCAGTTCATCACGCCAGGCGCGAATATGCCCGGCATGTTCGGCATCATGCTGGTAGCGCCACTTGGCCCAGACGCGCATGTGGGTGCGCCAGCCCCACGGCAGCCGAATCTGGCTTTGCAGCGCCAGGTCGCTCAGCCGTTTGAGCAACTGTAAAAAGCCGCTGCGCTCCTTTTGCAGCATGGCGATGGCTTGCTCCAGCGGCATCTCTTTTTGCTCAACCAGGAGTT
>CALBTC010000292.1 GCA_937967805.1 uncultured Anaerolineaceae bacterium | reverse complement strand
CCCAAAAACGAAATCAGCACACAGCCTAACTGCTGGGCCAGACAGGCCCAGATGTAAACCTGGGTCAAATGCCCGGCCAGGGTATCTAATCCACCGGCTACTTGCAAAATGACGCTGCCGGCAAAGTAGCCGCTGAGCATCAGCGCCAGGGTGTGCAGCGGGGAATGGGGATCGATGGGCAGAATCTTTTCCAGGCTGTGCCGGGTGGACCGGAAGCTAACGATGATGCCCCAAACGGCCGTTGCCTGCAAAAAGATGCCGAACGCCGCCGGGCTGTCCAGATTGAGATTCACTACAGTCCTCAGTTCGTTAGCCTGGAACACAAATAGTGCCCCGACAAAAAAGAGCGGCACGTTCAGCCCAATCAGCAGCAGATCGAACAATTTGTGAAACGTTTCGGCTTCTTGGGCCCGCACCATGTTGGCCAGCACAATCAAACCGACAACCAGCGTAATCTCAAAAAGTCCCATATTAAATAGCGGCCTTACTAAAACATCCGCAGATTTGCGCAAATTGCGCTCGCAGATTTTTCTTAACTCTCTTTCTGCGCCTTTGCGCCTCTGCGTTGGCTTGTTTCATTAGTACGTACGCCAGGCGGGCGGCAAATGGTCCCACAAATTCAGGTGAATCAGGTGCCAGCGGCCACGCTTCCACTCCAGCACATTTAGGCTCGTATTATAAAGCCAAAAAGAGACGGAGTCACTGCCGGTGGCCAGGCGCAGCATAGTGGAAATCAACCCGCCGTGGGCAATGCCCAACGCCGGCTGGCCGCTGGCCTCGGCGTCGGCGACGAGGCCATAGAGGGCGGCCTGGGCCTGCTGCTTGAAGCCGGTGTAGGTGTTGGACGGCTTGTGAATGGGCATCGCCTGGTAGGGGGATTCGGCCGAGGGCAGATGCTCAGAGACGTAAAACTCGGCTTCGCGCAGGTAGGCATCGTTTTGCAGGGTGCAATTGAGGGCTTTGGCGATGGGAACGGCCGTTTGCTGGGCACGTTTCAAGGGACTGACGCGGATACAGCCAATCTCCACGCGAGTTTCACTGTCTAGTTTGGCGTGGGTGGCCAGCCAAGTACCCAAAAGCTGCGCCTGCCGCTGCCCTAAATCCGTTAGCGGGCTGTTCCAATCCCCATCATCTCTTTCCACTTGCCAGCGTGATTGGCCATGCCGGGCGAGGTAAATCTTCATGCGCCAAGTATATGCCAACGGGAGCAAAACGGAAAAAAATTTGGTATTTAGGGGTGGTGTACGATGATGACGTTTCCTTTTTTTTGGCCTGTTTCGACGTACCGGTGGGCTGCGGCCGTTTGGGCCAGCTGATAACGTCTGTCGATGACCGTTTTTATCGTCCCTGCCTCAAAAAGCGCCTTGAGGAACAGCAAATCTTCACGCTTGCGACCTGCGGCCTCAAAGATGACTTTCTTGCTGTTGTTCCTCGTGACCCAGGCCCCTCGAATTATTTTTGACAACTTGGGGTTGGCAATCAGATAGGTTCCGTTTTGCTTTAGCGAGCGGATGCTGCCGGCAAAAGGACTCTTGTTTTGTCCAGGCCGGCCATGGATTCGGCGGGCAGGCAAATGTACTCGGCGTAAGCGCCAAAGCGAAAGCCGGTTGTGCCAAAAATCCGGTCACCGGGCTTGAACAGCGTCACGTCCTTGCCCACTGCCTCAACCTCTCCAGCCAGCGCCTGCCCCAGAGATGTGACTCTTGTCGGCCTGAGAAAGCCGAGTTAGATGCGCATGGGCAGCGAAAGCCAGAAAGGAAATTTAAGGCTGCGGGCCTCGCAGTCGCCGGCCGTTACCGTTGCCGCCTGTACTTTTATCAGAACCTCTTCGTCTTTAGGGACAGGTTTTTCCACCTCTTTAAGCTGTAAAACGTCCGGTGGACCGTATTTTGTCCATACAATTGCTTTCATAAGTTGCCTAATGAGAAATCGTTATGGCGATTTGTCCCTGTTTGTGCCCTGCTTCAACGTACCGGTGCGCCTCGGCCATTTGCTCCAGCGGAAAACTTTTGTCGATGACGGCTTTGAACTTGCCCGCCTCAATAAGCTCTTTGATGTAGGGCAGATCGCCGCTTATGGCGGGTGCCAGGGCGCAGATGACTTTTTTGTTACCCACCTTGGAAGTCCATACCATTTGCAGCAGTTGTTTTAGCTTGAAGCTGGCCAGCAGGTAACGGCCGTTTTCCGTCATCACCCTTCTACACTGCGCAAATAAGCCCCGGCCCAGAATGTCAAAAATAAGATCGTAGGTCTCGCTACCCTGGGTAAAATCCTCTTTGGTGTAATCAATAACCCTGTCAGCACCCAACGCCCTCACAAATTCGATTCGTGGCGTGCTGCATACCCCGGTCACTTCTGCGCCGTACAGTTTGGCAAACTGCACCGCAGCCGAGCCAATCGACCCGGATGCGCCAATGATAAGGACTTTTTGCCTGCTTTGCACGTCTACCTTGCGCAGCAAGTTGAGGGCAGTGATGGCTCCGTAGGGCACAACGGCCGCTTCCTCAAAACTCATATTGGCCGGCTTTAAAGCTACCTCTCCGTCCTCAGGCACACAAAGATATTGGGCGTCGGCCCGCATACTCTGCGCGGTGTAGCCAAAAACCTGCTCACCTTCTTTAAATCGTGTCACCGCTTTGCCGACGGCCGCAACCTCTCCGGCAAACTCGCTGCCCAGAATCGTGTTTTTTGGCTTTCTGAGACCAAATGATATTTTCCCGAGGGCCCAGAAGAGGAAAGGCATGTTAAATTCGCGAGACGAGACATTGCTGAAATCACGCGCGGTAATATCACCGTAATTTACGGATGTGGCGTAGTTTCGGACCAATATTTCATTCTCTTGTGGAGTGGGTTTCTCGACCTCTTTAAGCTGCAAAACCTCCGGTGGTCCGTATTCCGTGTATACAATTGCTTTCATGATTTTTTCTCCTAATTGCCCGTTTTGTCAATTGTCCACCAGGCGCTCCACAGTGATGGCAACGTGCCCCACTTTTTGCCACCCCTTCGGTGATGACAACATTGCCCCTCTTGTGCCCTTTATCAACGTACCGGTGCGCCTCGGCAATTTGGGCTATCTGCGGCCGTTACTGTCGTGGCATGTACTATTATCAGGAGTTCGTTGTCTTTGGGGACCGGTTTTTCCACCTGCCTGAGTTGAAGTACATCAGGCGGGCCATATTGTTCATAGACAATTGCCTTCATCATCTGTGGTTCTCCACCGTGATGATGACTTTACCACGGGCACGTCCTGTTTCCAGATAGCGGATGGCTGCGGCCGTTTCATCCAATGGATAACGTCGATCAATAACAGGCACAACTTTTCCGTTCTCCAGAAGCTCCTTGATGATAATCAAATCTTTTTTATTTGGCTGCGCCACCCCCATCAGCCCGATTTTTTTATTTCCCGTTCTTGATGTCCATCCGCCGAGCAGAGCGTGCTCAAGCAGGCGGGGGATGGTGGTGAATCCGGCAATAATGCAGCTTCCCTGGGGCTTCAAGGCGCGCCGGTAATCGGCAACTGAGCGATTGCCGATGGCATCATAAATCACGTCGTATTGCTGGCCGTTCCTGGTGAAATCTTCTTTGGTGTAATCAACGACGTGGTCGGCGCCAATCGAGCGCACCATCTCCAGATTACGCGTGCTGCACACGCCGGTCACCTCGGCACCAAACGATTTGGCAAGCTGCACGGTAAATGTGCCTACACCGCCGGATGCGCCGTTGACCAAAACTTTTTGCCC
>CALBTC010000291.1 GCA_937967805.1 uncultured Anaerolineaceae bacterium | reverse complement strand
GCCACCTACGTGAAATTATTCGATGAGATTCGCGCCGTGTTTGCCCAAACCAATGAGGCGAAGGCGCGAGGCTACAAAAAAGGGCGCTTCAGCTTTAACGTAAAAGGGGGAAGGTGTGAGGCATGTTCGGGATACGGCCGGCGTAAAGTCGAAATGCACTTCTTGTCCGACGTCTGGGTATTGTGCCGCGAGTGCAACGGCCAGCGCTTCAACCGGGAGACGCTCTCGGTGAAGTACAAAGGCAAAACCATCGCCGACGTGCTGGACATGGACGTGCAGGACGCCCTGGACTTCTTCGCCAACCACCCGAAAATCAGCCGCATCCTGCAAACGCTGCATGATGTGGGGTTGGATTACGTGAAGCTGGGGCAAAGCGCCCTGACCTTGAGCGGTGGCGAGGCGCAGCGCATCAAGCTGTCTAAAGAGTTGAGCCGCGTAGCCACCGGTCGTACCGTCTACATTTTGGACGAGCCCACCACCGGCCTGCACTTTGCCGACGTGCAAAAGCTGCTGGACGTGCTGCACCGGCTGGTGGATGCGGGCAACACAGTGATTGTGATTGAGCACAACATGGACGTGATTAAAACGGCCGATTGGCTCATTGATCTCGGTCCCGAAGGCGGCGACGGCGGTGGGCAAATCATCGCCCAGGGCACGCCAGAGCAAATTGCGCAGGTGGCAGAAAGCTACACAGGTCAGTTCTTGCGCGAGATTTTGGGAGTGGCAACGGCCGTTGTGAAATAAAGCAAATCACTGGATGGAACCCAATGGAACTGGATACAGGCATCTTGATCGACGACGGGATCGCCAATCCGGGCTCCGTTGCCCAGGTGCTGCCCGCTAATCAGATTGTTTGCCTGGCTCGCCCCGGCCGCTCCAGCGCCGAAATCTGGAGCGAAAACGAGGAGCGGCTGGGCATGAAACTGTTTGTCGATCAGCTCCCCAACCCTGACCAGGCATGGCAAAAATTCCTCGAATTCGACGCCCAAATTAGCTAAACAATCATCCAGGAATGCCTGGCAAACAGCATCCCAATTTGCACCAGAACCGAGACGGAAACGGTGGCTGAACTTACCGAACGCGTCGCCTGCGCCCTAGGAATTGCATAATGAACAGGGACTGGTCTTTTGCTTTGATAACGTAACCCCATTTTCTGACAAACCGCAGGCATAGGCGTGACAATCGTTAACGTGTAGGTTTCGGCCGTTTCCCGTACAATCCCCACAATCATATTTCCAAACTGAGGAGGTCTTTATGACTAAGCAGAACCGCCGGCGCGTGCTCATCATGGGCGCGGCTGGCCGCGATTTTCATGACTTCAACACCGCCCTGCGCCAGAATGACCAGGTCGAAGTGGTTGCCTTCACCGCCACGCAGATTCCCAATATCGAAGGCCGGCGTTATCCCCCCGAACTATCCGGCTCACTCTACCCCGAAGGCATTCCCATTTACCCCGAAGACCAACTTGAGGAGCTGATCGAGAAACATAAAATCGACGACGTTTACTTCTCCTACTCCGACGTCTCTCACGAGTACGTGATGCACCTGGCGTCCCGCGTATTGGCCGCCGGAGCCGGCTTCCGCCTGATGAATCCCCGCCTGACCATGCTCAAATCGAGCAAGCCGGTGGTTTCTATCTGCGCCGTGCGCACCGGCTGCGGCAAAAGCCAGACCTCGCGCTACGTGCTCAGCGTGCTGCAAAATGAGTTGGGCTTTGAGAAGGTCGTGGCCGTGCGGCACCCCATGCCCTACGGTAACCTGGCGGCCCAGGCCGTGCAGCGCTTTGCCACCTACGAAGATATGGACAAACACGACTGCACCATCGAGGAGCGCGAAGAGTATGAGCCATACGTGGAGCGCGGCGCGGTGATTTATGCCGGCGTCGATTATGAAGCCATTTTGCGCCAAGCGGAAAAAGAGGCCGACATCATCATTTGGGACGGCGGCAACAACGATTTGCCCTTTTTCCTGTCTGACTTCCACATTGTGGTGACGGACCCGCACCGGCCGGGCCACGAACTACGTTACCATCCCGGTGAAGCCAATTTGCGGCTGGCTGCGGCCGTTGTGCTGAACAAGGTCGATACGGCCGATTTCCAAAACGTCCTCACCGTGCAAGACAATATTCGGTCAGTCAATCCTCACGCCACCATCATCCAGGCCGCTTCCCCCATATTTGTAGACAGTCCCAGCGCCATTCGGGAAAAACGGGTGCTGGTGGTGGAAGACGGCCCTACCCTCACCCACGGCGAGATGGCTTATGGCGCAGGCGTCGTGGCAGCGCAGAAGTTTGGCGCGGCGGAGATTTTGGATCCACGGCCGTTTGCCGTTCGTTCCATTGCCGCTACTTACCAGAAGTATCCCGGCACGGGTGCCGTTTTGCCGGCGATGGGCTACGGCGGCGACCAGATTGCTGACCTGGAAGAAACGATCAACCGCTCTAATGCCGAGATGGTCATCATCGCCACGCCAATTGATTTGGGCAAGATTATCAACATCAAGCTGCCCAGCCAGCGCGTACGCTACGAATACCAGGGCATTGGCCAACCGGCGCTGGCCGATTTGCTCAAGGCTCGCTTTGGCTAATTGGACACCGTTGTCATTTCGACCGAAGGGAGAAATCTTTCTAGCGTGGCATGGTAAGTCTGTCGCCAGGTCTAAAGAGATTTCTCGCCAAAAGCGGTTCGAAATGACAAGTGAAGGTTGCTTGCTGATCATAAAAACAGACCGGCCAAAAGCGCCGGTCTGTTTCATTTGGTTAACGGGCCTAAATCAGTGCGCTGGCAGCGGTAAATGGTTTGATGTTGGCGCTGAGGCAGCTGTTTTTGGCCCGATTATCCCTTAAGTTACCATTTCCCCTGGAAACTGTATTCCAGAACGCTTACTCATTTGAGCGCTTTCGGGAAATTTAAACAGCTAACGAATGACAAACGGAATAAAGACCTCGTATCCGCCTGTATTCACGACGATTGATTGTGTTGTCGGCGGCGGGCTGCCAAATTCATTACTGCTAACTGAGATACTGCTTTCCAGTACGGTGCCCGGCGGCAAATCGCTGGCGACAATGGTGGGCACAGTGATGGCAATTTGCTGGCCGGGGGCTATATTGATGCCGTTGGCTAACAGCGGCGGCTGGTTGTTGATTTCGCCGGGCACGGCCGTTGCCCCATCCACCACCACTTCACCATTCAACAGCAAGCCATCTGCCATTATGAAGTTGATCACTGCATTGGTGGCCGTAATCGTTTCATTGTTGGTTACAAAAATCTGGAAGTTAACCGGCTCGCCTGGTTGCGGATTCAGGTTATCCACCTGCTGCGTCACCGCCAATCCCTTGGGCACGCAGGTCAGGCTTACGTCGTCGATGGCATAGCCATCCCCAGTGCTGATGCTACTCGGGCTGAATGAGAAATTGTCGTAAAAGCCAAACTTTATCTGAAAACGGTCGGTTAACGTCATGCCGTTGGCGGAAGCAGCCGCTTTGAGATCAACCTGACCGTTTTGGTATGCATCGTTGTTGCTGCCCGCAAAATCATACACTTTCAGCCAGGCAGCTTCAGGAGCTTCTCGAACAAAGAGGCCATCATAGTCGGCATCATACTCGTCGCCCAAATCATGCCAGTTAAAACTCAAGGTCACCTCGGCCTGCCCGGTGAGGTCGGCAGTAAGGATGATCGCCGCTTCGGATTTGGCGGCACCGGCGACGCTGTCATCCAGCACCACGCTATAGCTGCCGCTTTTAGGCAGATCGGTTAAAACACGTACCCGACCTTCTGCGGTAACGGCCGTTTCCCAGGCCGAACTCAACACCCCAGTTTCAAAACCATCGCTAAAGCCGCAGCTCACCACCTCGTTGATGTTGAGAACGGCCGTATCCTGTCTTGCCTCATCCATGTTTGGTGAATCGGCCGTGGCCACAAAGGTGGCCGCCCCTGCCGTAGCGTCTGACGCCACCGTAAAAGAAACCGTGCGGCTCAGCGACTGGCCTGGATTCAGCGTTTGTCCCGTCGTCCAAACAATTTCATTGTTGGTTACGGCCGCATCACCACTTAATGAACCCGTCTCTAGAGAAAGCATCTCCAGAAGCGTTGCTGAAAGCACAACCTGAGAGGCGGCCGTGCCGGTGTCGTTGGTCACTTCAATAGTGAAATCGATGGGATCACTCGGCAGCAGGTAATTTTCCGAGGCGGTGACGTTAACAGTGAGGCCCGTCACATATGAATTAATGGCGTCGTTTACGTGGATACGGGCCATATCTGTTTCCACACCGCCGCTGCGGTTATCATTTACCAAAACCGCGCCCGCCTGAAAAGCTGCCAGCGCCTCATCTACCGATGCGCCCGGCACTGCCTGCTTGAACAGCGCCCAGGCGCCGGCGACGTGTGGCGTGGCCATGGACGTACCCTGCTTGGTACCTCCGCCGCCGGGAACGGCCGCATAAATGCTCACACCCGGTGCCAGCAAATCAAGAAACGGGGCCACGTTCGAGAAATAAGCGACATTGTCGGCATCGTCGGTGGCGCCCACGCTGATGGCCGAAGAGATGCAGGCGGGGGCGCTCATGCTGCTGCGAAAACCGTTGTTGCCGGAGGCAATCACGGTGGCAATGCCTGCCGCTCGCAAATTGTCGATGGCCGCCTTGCGGCTGTCGCTGTCGCAAGCGGTGGCATATTGGCCGCCGCCCAGGCTCATGTTGACGCTGGCGATGTTGTAGGTATTGCGCAGTTCATACACGCGCTCCAGGGCGGCAATCTGGTCGCTGGTGAAGGTAAGAACGCAGTTGCTGTAGCCGCCACAGTAAGTTGAGTTGTTAAACAAGGAAAATATCTGGAGGGAAATGATGTTGGCATCCGGCGCCACGCCGACAATGCTGCCGCCATTGTCTCCGGCGGCAATGCTGGCCACGTGGGTGCCGTGGCTGCAATCAGATTGGGCTTTGCTGTTAGCCGAACCGACAGCATCAGTACAATCTATACCGGAGCCAGGGGCCGTTGATTCTTCCACCCCACCCGGACAAACTGTTGTTGCCCCGTAGCCGGCATTGGTTGTTGAGTAGCAGCCTTCAGAAACGATGCGGCTGCCGCCGGTGGTAAAGGCGGCATGGCCAGTGTCTACGCCGGTGTCCAGAATAGCCACGGTTTGACCCGCGCCGGTATATCCCCCCGCCCACGCCTGGTTGGCGCCAATGACGGGAATGCTGCTGCTTAAGGCCGGCGGCACGGGCACATCTTCTTCAATGGCCACTACCTGGGGCAGTTGCGCCAATGCTTCCAGGGCAGCGGCGTCCAGCTCCAGGGCCATGTAAGGAATATATTTGTAGGCAGCGACAACGGCCGTATTGGTATCGGCCAATTGGTTCACCACGCTGTCTTGCAGGCTGTCAATGCCCAACTGCTGTACCCGAGCCGCCTGCCCATCGTCTAACTCACCTTCGGCCCGGAAAGCGGGCATATCTAGCTGCACCAGCACGCGCACGGTGCCTGCTTCCCCTGCCTGAGCCATCAGCCGGGCCATTCCGTCCAGCGTTTGATTGGGTCTGCCGGCTGCGGCCGTTCCCCATCTAACAAAAACCAACAAAAACAGCGCCAGCCAAACCAGCGCCAAACGCAAAAACGAGGGGGCCTTCTTAGAGTGATTCTTTGCCAACTTCACAATCATTCTCCACACCGCAGCCAGCCAGAACCAAGCAGCACTGGATAGATGCTTTCGTTAATTTTTTTAAAATAGAAAATTAGGGAAAGGCTCCCACCCTTCCAGAAAGTGGTTGTTAACCGCTCGTCCGTTTATGCTTTCTTACAAAATTTGTTACAAAGCATAAAATTATCATAAAAGAAATATGCTCAGCCTGATATAGTAATTCCGTCATGGCACCCCCGTCACATTGATAGAAAAAGGGCAAACATTGTTAACAATCACCCTATACTTTATAATCCGCTGCGGTAGGTGAGTTCCAAATAGAGGCTGCCTGTTTAAGCATAAAAAGGAGAAAACAATCCCATGCTGCCTGCGGTTAATGTAGATGTGATGGTTGAGTTTCTAACAGAGTTGCTCAACACGCCCAGCCCAACGGGGGATACAGATCGGGCAATTAATTGGCTCGAAGAGAAGTTTGCCGCTTCTTTCGCAAATATCCCGGTCAGCCTTAGACGCACCCCAAAAGGTTTGCTGGTCGTTCATTGGCCCGGCAAAAATATGGATGCACCGCGGGGGTTGACAGCTCACGTGGATACGCTGGGGGCTATGGTGCGGCAAGTTAAAAAGAACGGCCGTCTCCGCATAACCCAACTCGGTGGCTGGAGTTGGACCTCTGTTGAAGGTGAAGGTGTTACCATCTTTGCCAGCAATGGGAAAACCTACCGTGGGGCCATTCTCCCTATCCACGCTTCCATCCATGCCCATACCAGCAAAGACCGCAATGCCCCTCGCGATGACACCAACATGGAAGTACGTATCGACGCTGCCACCTGTTCAGAGGAAGAAACCAAAGCATTAGGCATTCGCGTCGGCGATGTCATTGCCTTTGACCCGCGCGTGCAGGTAAGCGATACAGGCTTCATCTGCTCGCGCCACCTGGACGACAAGGCCAGCATTGCCTGCATGTACGGGGTCATGATGACCCTGGCCGAAGCCGGGCTACAGCCGGCGCAGGACACCTACTTCCACATCAGCAATTATGAAGAGGTGGGCCACGGTGCCGCAACCGGCTTTCCTGCCAACCTGTCCGATCTTATTTCTATTGACATGGCGGTTGTGGCCCCGCAGCAGACCTCAAATGAGCATTCCGTAACGATTTGCGCCAAAGATTCAGCCGGACCTTACCATATGCAGCTGCGCCGCGAGCTGGAAGCTTTGGCCGAGAGCAACAGTCTGCGCTATGAAACCGATATTTACCCTTACTACGGCTCAGACGGAGAATCATTCTGGCGTGCCGGCGGCGACGTTCGCGTGGGCTTGATCGGGCCCGGCGTAGATGCATCGCACCATTATGAACGGACACATCGCGACGCGCTGGACAATACAGCGCGCTTGATTTTGGCTTATTTACTATCTGAATAACTTTTGCGCGACTTCCTATTTCAAATATAGGAGATTTCTATGAAGAAAATTTTGCCTTTCATAACTTTACTGCTGCTGGTTGGCCTGGCCGCCTGCGGTAGTGAAGAACCAGAGACAACCCCAACATCGGCCGCCGATACGCCAACGGCCGCTCCCACCCCCGATACCCCCGTCCAGCAAGAAGCCAACGTAGACAGCATCGAAATCTTGATTCTGGAATCTTTTCCTGTGCAGGTAAACGTGCGCGCACGGGGAGATCTGCCTGACGGCTGCACCACGATTGACTCGGTTGATACCGTGAAAAACGGAACGACCTTCAACATCACCATCACCACGCTGCGCCAAACAGATGAACTATGCACCGAAGCCCTGGTGCCTTTTGAAGAAACCATCTCGCTGGATGTGCTTGGACTGAGTGCCGGAACCTACGCGGTCAACGTCAACGGCATCAGCGGCTCATTCACGTTGCAGGTGGACAACGTGGCCCAGGCAGAACCCACACCAACCACGGTCCCGGCCAATATGGGCATTATTAACGGCCGTGTCTGGCACGATTTATGCGCCGTGGCCGGTGTGGAAGGGGATGACGAAAGCGCCGTTCCTTCCGAGGGCTGCATCGCCGCCCCCGAAGGCGGCTTCCAGGCCAACAGCTTGCTGGATGAGGGCGAGCCCGGTATCCCCAACGTGCTGGTTAGCCTGGGTGAAGGCTTGTGCCCGGCAGATACCAGCATTGCCACTACCACTACCGATGAAGATGGTGATTACGTTTTTACCGATTTAAGCGCAGGCAACTACTGCGTCTACGTCGATGCTCTGGACGTGGCCAACGAACAACTGCTGCCTGGGGCATGGACCTTCCCCGAAAATGACATTAGCAGCACACCAGTCACGCTGGAAGACGGCGCTGCTTTGGTCACCGGCATCAACTTCGGCTGGGATTATGAATTCCTGCCCGTGCCTGAAGTCGATTTAGCCACCTGCACAGACAGCATGGCCTTTGTTCAAGACGTTAACGTGCCCGATAATACTGTCTTTGCCCCCGGCGAACAGTTCGAGAAAACGTGGCAACTGCGCAACATCGGCACCTGCCCCTGGACCACCGATTACAGCCTGATTTTTGCTGGCGGCGACGATCTGGGTGCGCCCTCGAGCGTGCCGCTGGAAAGCGCCATCGTACCGGGCCAAACGGTGGACGTCACCGTTCCGTTAACGGCCCCGGAAGAGGTGGGTACGTATCGCAGCGACTTCCTGCTGGCTGACTCGGCCGGCAATCCCTTTGGTGTAGATGGCTTTGCCGACCAGGTCATTTGGGTGCAAATTGAAGTGGGCATACCAGAAGCGACGCCGGAACCAAATTCGGCCGTCATTGGCGGCGTGGTTTGGGAAGACGTCTGCTTCTTCACCAGCAGCGGCGATCCGTCGGCGGGCTGCGTGGACGTTAGCGCCGATGGCACCGGCTTCTACCGGGCTGACGGTGAGCTCAACAATGAGCCACGCTTGCCAGGCATTACGGTGAAGCTGGCCGCCGGTGCCTGCCCAGAAGATGCCATCGTGCCGGACAACAGCGTGCTGGCAACGACCGTAACCGACGATGCCGGACTTTATCGTTTTGAAGGGCTGGATGGCGGGCTTTATTGCGTGGCAATCGAGCCGTTCAGCTCAGAGAATGTTGATCTGCTTATTCCCGGCGATTGGACCTGGCCCAACTACGGCGTTGGCCTACAAGGGATCAATCTGGCCGCCGGCGAAGAGCGGTTAGAGGTTGATTTTGGCTGGGAGTTTCAATAGACAACGGAGCGGATAAAGTGGGCTAGCTGGTCTACTTTATCCGCTCTTTTTCACGCATGCAAAACCAGACAAATCTTTTATTTGCCGCCGCAACCGATGCCAAACATCCGGGTAAATCACAAAACCAGGATGCCGTTTTTGCTGCGACGGGCAAAACGGGCGGCGATCTGACCTACGGCCTCTTTGTGGTTGCCGACGGGGTTGGCGGGCTGAAGGACGGCAGCCGGGCCAGCCAGACTGTGGTTAACACCCTGGCAGCCCACTTTGAACCGATCTGGCCGGCGATTACGGCCGTTTCTGATCGCACCATTATGCGGCTGCGCCAACAGCTAAAAAAAGCCATTTTCCGAGCCAACGAAGCGATTCAAGCAATGACCAATACCGAAGATGAGCGGATGGCCAGCACCATTACTTGCGCCATTCTCCTGGATCAGGTCGTGGTGGTGGCCAACGCTGGAGACAGCCGCACCTATCTCTACCGCCAAAATCAGCTAGAACAGCTCACCCAGGACCATTCACTGGTGGCCTGGTTGGTGCGGCAAGAGCAAATCACGGCCGAACAAGCTTTGACGCACCCTTACCGCAATGTGCTGACTCATGCCCTGGGAGCCACCGATAAGCCACAAATCGATCTGTTTACCCAGCGGCTTTTCCTTGGCGACTGGCTGATTTTATGCAGCGATGGCATCTGGGGCACACTGCCGGATGATACGTTGGCCGATTATTTGCATACGGCCGTTTCGCCCCAGCAACTTGCGCCCGTACTCATGGAGGCAGCCCAGGATCACAGCGACGACCTGGCGCTCATTCTGGTGCAGCTGCCCATGACAAAAGATGCTTAAGCTTTATTGGGACTTTCGGTGTTTTGCGTGAAACCTTATTTTTGCGCAAAAATAGGGGGGTTC
>CALBTC010000290.1 GCA_937967805.1 uncultured Anaerolineaceae bacterium | reverse complement strand
ATTGGGCTACAGTTACGTCTGGCGCGGCCAGTATGAGAATGCTGTGGAAATGCTGGCCGAGGTTCCGGAATCACGGGCCGAGTTGGCCGTGTACAGCGGCTGGTGGCAGCGGCAAAACCGCCTGGATTTGGCGGCCAAAGCCAGCGAAATGGTAGCTGTCCTGGAAAACGCCACCATTTTAATGCCTTGATCTTTTCATCTTAAGAAAGTTCGCAGCATTGTAAGGTTACTCTCTATGCTTAAGTGGCAGTAGATGCTGAGAAAGTCAAAAAAAACCAATTTGCTGACACATGATTTATGTATAAAAACTCAATCCTTTAATTGTGTGAGGGAAAATTATGAAGGACGCATTAAGTAGATTTTGGGCAGCCTGGAAAAGATTTGGCCATTTTATGGGCGACGTGGTGGCACGTGTCGTTTTGACGATCTTCTATTTCACCATTTTTCTGCCGTTTGGCCTGATTGTCACATTATTTAGCGATCAGCTGGACATGAAAGATTTAACCCCCTCCTGGCTGGAGCGCAAAACAAGAGACTTAACGTTGGAAGACGCACGGAGGCTTTGGTAAATGTATATTTTAGGCGTATCTTGCTACTATCATGATTCGGCTGCTGCCATCTTGAAGGACGGCGAACTGATCGCTGCTTCAGAAGAAGAGCGTTTTTCCCGCAAAAAGCACGACTTTGGCTACCCTACCCAGGCGATTGCCTTTTGCCTGGAGCAGGCCGGCATTACCGCACAAGATTTGGACTACGTTGTGTTTTATGAGAAGCCGCTGCAAAAGTTTGAGCGGATTTTAATGACGACGCTGCAAACTTTCCCCCAGTCTTACCCGGTTTTCCGTGAATCGATGGTGGCCTGGTTTAATGAGAAGCTGTGGATTAAAGGTGAGCTGCTTACCAAATTGGACATTCCCGATGAGAAGCTGCTGTTTGTGGAACACCACTTGAGCCACGCCGCCAGCGCCTTTTTCTGCTCGCCGTATGAAGAAGCGGCCGTTCTCACCGTCGATGGTGTGGGTGAATGGACAACCACGACCATTGGAAAGGCAACGGCCGTTTGGGACAAAACCCCCGATGGCCAGCCAGGCACACAGAAAAGCAACGCCATCGAGCTCTTCCATGAGCAGAAGTTCCCGCACTCCATCGGCCTGCTCTACTCTGCCTTTACCGCCTTTTTGGGCTTCCGCGTGAACAATGGCGAATACAAGGTGATGGGCATGGCTCCTTACGGCCAGCCCACCCGCATGGACGATGTGTACAAAGTGTTCAACATTGCCGACGACGCCAGCTTCCGCCTGAACATGGATTATTTTACTTTCCACAAATCGACGCACCGCACGTTTAGCAACAAGTTTATCGATCTGTTTGGCGAACCGCGCGTCCACGATTCCACTTTCTACACGCCTACCACGCATCCCAACAAGGATCATCCGCAGTGGGACCAGCGAACGGCCGAACAAAACCAATATTACGCCGACATCGCCGCCAGCATCCAGCGCGTAACGGAAGATGCCATGCTCAAGCTGGTTGCCCACGCGTACGAGCAGACCGGGCTGAAGAACCTGTGTATTGCCGGGGGTGTGGCGCTGAACTCGGTGGCCAACGGCCGTATCATGCGCGAAGGTCCGTTTGAAAGCGTCTACATCCAGCCGGCCGCCGGTGACGCCGGTGGGGCCCTGGGTGCGGCGCTCTACGTGCACCACGTTTTGCTGGGCAAGCCGCGCAAGTTCTTCATGGAGTCGGCCTACTGGGGTAAATCCTATTCCCATGAGGACCACAAAGCCGCCATTGAAGATTACGGCTACAGCTATGAGTACATCGAGGACATCAACAAAGTGGCAGAACAGATGGTGGATGACATGCTGGATAAGCGCGTCATTGGCCTGTATCAAGGCCGTTTTGAGTGGGGACCGCGTGCTTTGGGCAATCGCTCCATTATGGCCGACCCGCGCCGCGCCGAGATGAAGGGCATCGTTAACGAGCGCATCAAGTTCCGCGAGCCGTTCCGCCCCTTTGCCCCGGTGGTATTGGAAGATCGCGCCCCGGAATTCTGGGAAGATTTAGAAGACCACAAAAAGACGTATCCATACCGGTTTATGCTTTCGGTGTGCCGCACCAAACCGGGACAGGGCGACAAGATTCAGGCGGTGGACCATGAGGGAAGCGGCCGTATCCAAACCGTGCGTCGTGAATGGAACCCGCTGTACTACCGGGCCATCGAGCTGTTTGGTGAAGCAACCGGCGTCCCGGTGCTGCTGAACACCAGCTTCAACCTGCGCGGCGAGCCGATAGTAACCACGCCGACCAACGCACTCAATACCTTTACCCAAAGCGATATTGACACCCTGTACATGGACGGTTTTATTGTTCGTAAGAGCCAAAACAAGAATCGGGCGATCAAAAAGCCTGAAATCACCTTTGCAAAGGATTAATGATGCGTAAGCTGTTGCAAAATTTGGCGCTGGCCTTCTTTAGTTTGCTGTTTACCCTGGCATTACTGGAGGGGGCGGCGCGCATCTTCAAACTGGGCACCGGCCTCTTCTGGGAGCCGGATCCACAGCTCGGCTGGGTCAATATTCCCGATGCCAGCGGCTGGGAATCGTGTTATGGTGAATGCCAGATTCGGGTGACAATTAACAGCCAGGGGCTGCGCGACCGCGAGATTCCCTATGAAAATGAGTCTGGCGCCACCCGCATTTTGATGCTGGGTGACTCTACCACGGCCGCCATGCAGGTTGACCTGGAAGAGACGTTTGTCAAGCAGCTTGAAAGTGAGCTGAACGAAAGCGCCGGTGAGTGGGAAGTGATCAATGCTGGTGTCAATGCTTACGGCACGGACAATGAACTGCTTTTTTACCGGCTCGAAGGCCAGAAGTACAATCCCGATATTGTTTTCCTGAATATGTATCTGGCCAATGACATTTACAACAACCATCCTACACTGGAGCTGCGTTACGGTGGCCAGAGCGCCAAACCCTATTTCATCTTGAATGATTCTGGCGAATTGGAGCTGCAAAACTTCCCGGTTGAAGATACGGCCACGTTTTGGACCAATGTAGGCACGTTTCTAAAGAAGCATTTCCAACTGCCGCGCTTTGTGGCCCAGACGTTGGCGCTGCGGGGTGAAATTCCGCCCTGGCTGGCTCCGGTTGTGCGCCTGTTTGGTGGGGGCCGTGGCGCGGTGGCGGCGGGCGATGGTGGTAGCGATGCGGCTCAGGCTGGGGAGAGTGGGGATAGTGGTGCGGCGGAAACAGCCCCTCAAACCCCACCACGCCGCCCAGACATCTGCGACCCCGATCCGTTGCCCATCATCGAAAATGCGTGGAACGTCACCGAGGCGCTTATTCTGGAACTGGAAAAAGAAGTTGCGGCCAATGGTGCCCAACTGGCCGTTTTGATTATTCCGGCCGCGCCGCAAATCGTGCCGCCGCAAGAGGGTGACGAATGGTACTGTGACGTGCCCAACGACGAGTTAACTGCCTTTTTGGATGAAGCCGGCATTCCCTATCTGGATATGCTGCCCGCGTTTCGTGATGAAGCGTTAGCTGGAAATGGACCATACTATTTTGAGAAAGATTTCCACATGAATGCCCTGGGACATGACCTAACATCGGACTTGCTGTACCAGTTTGTGGACGAAACCTTTGTAGCTGCTGATAATTAATGTAAATATCAAGAATATACGGGTAATCTATTCTTAGGAGAAACTAAATCATGAAAAAATTCTTGCGAAGCATGTCATCCAACGTTGGTGTTGTCGGTGAACTGCTAGGCTTTTTAGGCGCCAACAAGCGGTGGTGGCTCATTCCTATGGTTGCCGTTTTGATGCTCTTTGGCCTGCTGGTTATTTTTGGTTCAGCATCCGGCCTGGCACCGTTCATTTACACACTGTTCTAGAATTCTATTTCCCTTAACAATCGAACTCTCTGTGGTTTCTTGATTTATAGATTTAGAAACCACAGAGAGCGGGCGCAACTTCCCTATTGGCTGCTCGTCAAAAGAAGTTTGTTTTAGTGCTAAACAATCAATTTGTTGCATCTAAGTTATGCGCTGCGCTTCAGGTGAGGCGCAGCGCGTTTACTGTATTGTTATTTTTACCGATTTGCAGTGCCAGGAGCCATTCTAGCTACTCGATCCTCCCCGCTAAGACACTGCCGCAACGATGAACTGATTATGAAAAAATTCTTGAATTCTCTTACTCTCCGCCTGTTGTTATTTGTCGCCGTTTTGTCTTTGTTGGTTGTCAGTGGATTAACCGCCCTGGCGCAGACTGAGGAAGATCGGACTTGGAGTGACCCCATCAATATTTCTGGGAGTGGGGGCGCTTCTGAACCGTCTCTGTCACAGGACAGCGAAGGGACGTACCATCTATTTTGGCGGGATGAGTTTGGCGGCATTATGTACGCCTCCGGCACCGGACAGACCTGGTCTGAACCCGTTGCGCCGCGCTTTCCATTTAGTGAGCCTCCTTTTGGCGCTTTGGGAGATGATGGTTTTGAAGGCTTTTTTACGCCTTCCGTCTATTTCGATCCGCAAGACCGGGCCCATGCGCTGTGGGTAAATGAAGATGACGAGATGTTTTACAGTCGTTCCGGCGTGGCCGATATTACGGCCAGTTCGGCCGGTTGGGCCGGTCCGGCGCTTTTGGCCAGGAATGTGTTTCGCTATGAGTTGGTGGCGGGAGCAAACGGCCGTCTCCACATACTCTACCTCGCCGTCAGGAACACAGATACAACTGCACCCGGTGTTATCCACCGCTACTCCGATGATGGCGGTGCCTCCTGGTCCTCACCCGTTAATGTGTATGTCTCCGATTATTACCGTACCATCACGCCCGGCGAAGCCAACATCCACATGGCAATGGCCGATGGCGAAAACGTGATCGTGGCCTGGGACAACCGCGATCTGGACACCGTGTTTGTTACCCGCTCGCCAGACAATGGCCTCACCTGGGAAGAACCGCGCACGGTTGATCAACGCCTGGCCGAAGATCCGGTAGATTCGACTGGCCCCTCCCAAATTAACTTGCACACCAGCGGCAGCAACGTAAACCTGACCTGGCGCGCCAGCCATGCCGAGGAGCAGTGTGCCCAATACGTGCAGCAATCGACCGACAATGGTGCAACCTGGCAGGAGACGCAGGCGGTGCATGTCGATGAGGTGAATTGCCCGGAAAACGGCCGTTTTGTCCAGGGCACCAACGGTTTGCTTTTTCTCATTTCGACCCTGGAGGATAATGTCTACATGCAGGCCCAGGATGGCGAACAGTGGAGCCGGCCAATTTTGCAATCCCCTTTAGGCGCATTTACCGATCCGGTTACCTTCCGCAACGTGCGTTTTGAGTGTCATCTGACCGACGTGACGCCGGAAAATCGTTTGATTGTTGTCGGCTGCGGCAGCAGCAACGATGACGACATCTGGTTGATCTCACGGCCGTTGGGCACCATTGAGAACTGGTCTTCCCGCTTTGTGCCTACTTCTGTGTGGAGCCAGCCGGTACCCGTGGCCACGGCCGAAGCGCAAATATTGCAGCCCAACCTGGTGGTTGGCGGCGATGCGCGCCTGCACGCCTTCTGGAGCCAATCAGAAAATCCGGTGGCTACCGGGCGTATTGTGAACCCGCTCAACATTCCGGGTAATGAAATCTTTTATTCCCGGTTCGATGCCGGAGCCTGGTCTGCGCCCCGGCCCGTGCTGCGCTCCCCCAGCGGCAGCCAGGCAGACTTTCCTGCCGTGGCCTCTGACCTTCAGGGCAGTTTGTTTGTTGCCTGGGCCGGCAGCCAGCCCAATGGCGTCTACTTTAGCCGCTCTCTGGCTGACCGCGCCGCTTCGGTGACAGAATGGATCACCCCGCAGCTGCTGCCGGCGCCCCGCGAGTCAGCTACCTGGCCCGACATCGTTTCTGATGGTCAAAGTAGTATTTACGTCGCCTATACCATTCCCCTAAATGAGAATCGCGGCATTTATTTAACGCGTTCTGAAGATGATGGCGATAGTTGGTCAGATGCGGTTACTGTGTTTGACGGCGTTGATTGGGATTTGGTTGGTCCCGCCAGCCTGACCCGAACCCTGGATGGGACGCTGCATCTGCTGTGGACACGCTGGACGCAGCTGCCGGAAATGCAGGCGGTTGCCCTGGCTTATGCGCGCTCAGAGGACAATGGAGAAACCTGGACAGAGCCGGAAATTGTAACGGAAGAGCCCTTACTGGGCAGCGGCATTTTGGGCGTGCAGGAACGATTTGTGCATCGCATTTGGACCGGTTTGCTGGACGGCCGTCCCGTGATCTGGCATCAATTTTCTGAGGATGGCGGCCTTACCTGGAGCGCGGCGGGGCGTGTGGTTGATCCTGGTCTCATTCTTGGCCCCACCACCCTAATTGCGGATCAGAATGAGAACCCACTCCTTTTGCAGTTGGCCGAAACCAATGGCGGCCAGTTGGTGCTGCAAGAGTGGGTCTGGGCGACCGATCGTTGGGTAGAGGGCGAACGGCGGGCCTTGCAGGATACGGCCGTCAACGCCGACGCCATTGCCGCTATTGCCGCCCCCGATGGTCAAATTGCCGTCTTGTATGGTAGCCTGATCACGGAAGGTGAAACCTTAACAGACGAGATCATTTACACAGGCCGCCAATGGCAGGTAGATGAAGCGGAAGCCACCCGCACCCCGCTGCCCACATTAACGCCCACACCGGAAATTGTGCCGACGGAGACCCCTCAACCGGAGCCGACGCCAACGCCAACGGCTACACTAGCACCTGTCCGAAACGTCAGCCCGCTCAGCGGTAGTTCAGGTGGAATTATCATCGGCGTTTTTGTTGCCATTGTCTTAGTAGGAGCCATCTTCGCATTTGGCTGGCGCATGGCCCGCTCCCGGTAATATGGGCACCAAGTAAGGTGCATCTTAAGAGTGGGAAAGTAGTATGAACCCCGTACCAAAAAGGCTGCTATGGAGCCGGCTGGGGAAGATGCCCACAAAGCTGGTACACCCTGAAATCTGCCTATCGCTTGAGTATAAAGTAAAGGAGTTACACTCATGAAACGTATCTTTGTTGCTGGCTTGTTAACATCATTCGTTGCCCTGGTTGGCTTCGGCTCTGCTTTTGCCGCCCCACCCGCATACATTGATCCCAATACCGGCGGCATGCTGGCCCAGGCCCTGATTGTTGTGCTGGGGATGTTAACCGGCGTCTGGTTCTTCTTTGCCAACAGAATCAAAATGGGATGGAACCGGATGATGCGCAACTTCCGCGAAAAGAGTAACGAGCCGGCGGCACAGGAAATTGTAACGCCTGACGCTCCTCAAGAGAACAACGCCCAGTAAGCTGGGTTTTTCTCCTGGCGCTGACAGCGTTGTTGCCAAATCAGTGCCAACCAGGACCGGCGCAGCTATGCCTAAAACCAATGAGCTGCGTCTGTGCTTACCGAATGGCACAGAAGACTTTTTTACAAAGTAGGTGGTTACGTCGGTAAGCACGGGGTTCATCCTCAAATGTTCCAACATTGCTTCCCGCTGCGGCCACCAGACGAAGAAGATAGATAAACAATCATGCGTGTAGTGATTATTGGCTTAGATGCCTTTGAACCAAGACGTTTTGAACGGCTGTATGAAGAAGGCCGCGTACCAAACCTGGCCCGCTATGTGGATGTGAACGCCTACGCTCGCTTTGCCGTTTCTAATCCGCCGCAGAGCGAGGTGTCGTGGACGAGCATTGCCACCGGTTTAAATCCCGGCGGGCATGGCATGTTTGATTTTGTTCACCGCAACCCCGCCAACTATGCCTTAAACGTGTCGCTGTTGCCGACCAAGAGTGGCTTTGGCGGCACCCAGTTTGCCGAACCTTTTTCGGCCAAGACCATTTTTGACCAGGCCGTGTCACAAGGTTATCCAGCCACCGCTTTGTGGTGGCCTGCGCTATTCCCGGCAAGGGTCAAATCGCCGGTGCGCTCGCTGCCGGGGCTGGGCACGCCAGATTTGCTGGGTCGCCTGGGTGTGGGGACGTTGTTTACCACGAATAAAGATTTGGCCAAGGAAAACGGCCGTAAAACCCCCGTCGCCATTTTAGAAAAAGTGGGCGACAAAAAATACAAATCCTTTGTGGTTGGCCCAATGCGCAAAGGGGGAAACGTCACCCACGATCTGATTGTGGAGCAAACAGGTAAAGATACGGTGCAGGTGACCGTAGAAAAACACCGGCTGGAGCTGCGCCTGGGCGAATGGAGCCCCATCCTGGAGCTGAAGTTCAAGATTGGCTTCCTGGTTTCGCTGCCCAGCATCACTCAACTGATTTTGACGCAGGTAGGCGATGAACTAAGCATCTACGCCCTGCCGCTGCAAATTCACCCGCTGCGCTCCGCCTGGCATTACGGCACGCCGACCAACTTTGTGAAGGATTCCTGGAAAAATGCCGGGCCGTTCCTCACCGTGGGCTGGCCGCAAGACACCACCGCCCTGGAAGACGGTTTCATTGACGATGACCAGTTTATCCGCCTGTGCGAATCGATCGTGGCCACGCGGGAGCGGGTGCTGATGCACCATCTGGATTCGTTTACGGAAGGCGTGCTGGGCTGCGTGTTCGATACGCTGGACCGGATGCAGCATATGTTCTGGCGCGACCGGCCCGATTTGATTGATGAATGGTATGTGAAGATGGATGCCATTGTTGGCCGCGTAGAGCAAAAACTCGCCGCTA
>CALBTC010000289.1 GCA_937967805.1 uncultured Anaerolineaceae bacterium | reverse complement strand
CTAACCGTGCCATCTTTGCGTTGACCTTACGCACAGCCTGCAAACCCGGCGAAGCATCTTTTTGATAAATACGGCCGGCGAAGATATCGATAAAATCCTCCCGATAGCGTTCGTGCGCAAAGAAGGCAAACGAGATAGGTGTTGATCCGGAAGGAAAGCCGCTGTTGGTGATGCCCGCCCAACATTTCCAAAACATGAGCGCCACCGACCTAGGGGCGATGATCGCCTACCTCAAAGCGGTGCCGCCAGTGGACAACGTACCACCCGAGACAGAGCTGACGCCATTGGTTCATATCCTGGTTGGGCTGGGCCAGCTTGACGACCTCGTCACCGCCGATTTTGTTGATCATGACGCCCCGCTGCCTGAAGCGCCGCCAGAAGGGGCCAATCCAGCCTACGGCGAATATCTCGTCAGCATTGCTACCTGCCGCGACTGTCATGGCGCGGAGCTGGCGGGCGGGCAGGCTGGGCCAGGCGAACCCATCGGCCCCAATTTGACCCCGGCTGGGGACCTGGCCAACTGGACCCAAGAGGATTTCTTCCGCCTGATTCGCAGCGGCGAGACGCCGGCAGGCCGCCAGATTCTAGAGTTCATGCCCTGGCAACATTACAGCCAGATGAGTGATGAAGAATTAACAGCAATCTGGCTCTATCTGCAATCGCTGGAGCCGGTGGAAACGCCGGATGAATTTGCCGTTGAGGAATGAAAATAGCCAATGAAATCGGCATTGATCACTTGTGCGTCATCTTATGATTTTGATCCATCAAATTTGTGAACCATTTCTCTAAAAATAGAGTGTATTCATGTAACCAGAGGTAGTGCATATGTTTGGTTACAAAGGAAAAGAAGTAATGACAAAAGATAGGATTCAACAAGCGAACCAGGACTTGGATCGCGTTGTGGACTTTGTAAAATCCTCAGCGTTCCAAGATGCTATAAAAAAGGTCGATTCGGATCCAAAAGCATTGGAAGCGGCAACCAGAGATGCCAAGAGTTTTCTTGAACAGCAGAGAGTTCAAGTCGATGACGACATGACTGTTGAAGTCACCCAAGGAACTTGGAAAATCTGTGTTAGTGTCGGCTTCATCTCGGTTTGCTATATATTCGACTAGCAAAGTGGGGTCCGAACGTACCTATCGTAAAAAAGCCGATCAGGATTGATCGGCTTTTTTAATTCCAGCCAATTTGAGAACTTTCCCCGTCCTCGCCACAAACCGGTCTCGCAGGTCATCATCGTCTATTGATTTGGCAATTTGGTCAATGATTTCACGGGATTGGCTGCGTAGGGAAACGGCCGTTTCCTCCTTCCCCCACTGCTCAACCAAAACTGCTAAATCAGCCAGCAATGTCCAACGCTCCCCCGGCAGTCCAATCTGTTCTGCAAACGTCAGGGCGGTTTCCAATTGGGTGATGGCCTGCTTTAAATCGCCGTCATGTTCGGCCAGCAGGGCCATCCCACGACGGTAAGGAACTTGGTAACGAGGATTGTCGCCGATCAGATCGCTGAATTCCTCCATCGTTTGCCGCGCCAGCGCCGCGTCGTCGCCGTGCAGCAGCGCCGCCACCAGCAGCCATTCAGAAAAGCCGGAAAACAACCAGGCATCTGCCCGATCATATTGAATCGCCTGCCGGGCGCAGCGGTGCGCTTCGTCCCATTGGCCCGTCAAGGCGTAATCGGCGCACAGGTCGGCAGCCATCAGATGAGTGATGTGCGGGTTCGGCGTGTCGGCAAACAGCCGTTTGGCCGTCAGAGGGTCTTCAAGGGCGGCATCCAGCGCCAGCAGCCCGCGCCAAACGCCGCCACGCACCGCCAGCGTGCCGGCCACCATCGGCGTCGGTTCGCCAGTTTGAGCAATGGCCACGCTCTCTCCAGCTCTGGCCAGTGCCTCACCGTATTGGCCAAGCTCCAGCAGCGCCTGCGCCAGGTTAAAAGCGGTGTTGGCCTGCCCCCATTCGTTGCCAATTTCCACGCTGGCGTCCCTGGCCCGCCGCAGCAGCGGTTCCGCCGCCGCCGGCCCGCCGCTGTGGATGTCAATCGAGCCCAGCATATTGAGGCAATCTATTTCCATCGCCCGGTTGCCCAGCGCCGCGTACACCTCTTTGGCGGCGGCGGCATGGCTTTTAGCCTGGGCCAGTTGGGGCAGCGACGCCGGACCCGATTTGGCGTAGCTTAAAATGTTATGGCTGCGAGCAACCAGCTTGGGCTGTTCTAGCGATTGCGCCAGCGCCAGGGCGCGCTCGCCGTGCCGAATGGCTCGCGGCCGGTTGCGGCGGTAGAAACAGGTTTGCGCCAGGTTCCATTCGGCTTCGGCCAGACCTGCTTTGTCTTCGTGGGCTTCGGCCAGGGCAACGGCCGTTTCCAGCAAATCAGCCGCCTTCTCCACATCCATCCGTGACTGGATCGCCACAGTCGCCAGCCGGTTCAGCGCCGTCACCCTCATGGGAACCGAATCGATTGCCTCCGCCAGAGTCAGCATCTCCTCTTCGATTGCCTGCGCCTGGTCCCAGGCATCCAGCAGCTCGTAGCCTCGCCCCAGACGGCCGTAAAGATGATGAAGCTGCGCCGGGTCGATTTGCCGGTTCAGGTGCGGATGCTCTTGCAGCAGCGAGCGGGCCTGTTCATACTGGGTCACCGCATCCCGCACGGCAAAAAGGTCCATGGCCGCGTCGCCGGCCGCCACAGCGTACCGGAATGCCGGTTCGGCCAGCCCGGCGGATCGGGCATGGTGGGCAATCTGGGCCGGGGGGGATTCACTTTCGGCCAGCAGTTCGTAGGCGCGTTCGTGGAAAAGCCGCCGGCGCGCGTCACCGGCTTCGGTGTAGACCACGTCGCGAATTTTATCGTGGGCAAAGAGATACGGCCGTTCCCCCTCCTCCGTCTCTTCCAGCAAATTGGCCGCCAGCAGCACATCCAGCGTCGTCAATCCTTCATCTGCGTCCAGGCCGGCAATGCGGCAAAGCTGGCGATAGCCAAACGCCTGCCCCAGCACAGCTCCGGCCGCCAGCAGCCGAAACGCCTCTGCCGAAAGCCGGGCCAGCCGGCCTAAAAGTACATCGCGAACGCCTGGCGGCATAAATTTTGAAGGGAGCTCGGTACCCTGGTCCGTCATGTGGAGCCGCAACCCTTCCCCCTCTGCCTGACGCCAGGCCAATACGCCATCATCAACCAGCGCTTTAACCGATTCGGCCAGAAAGAATGGCTGACCACCGGTCTCTGCATACAGCCATCGCGCCAATTGGTCCGTTTGCTGCTCGCCAGAAACGACCAACGCTTTTACCAACTGCTGCGTATCGCCGGCGGTAAGCGGCGTCAACTTTAGTCGCGTCAGCGGGGCTTCCCGCCCCAGGCTGGCCAGCCATTCCTGCAGCGTGGCGTCAGACGGATCGCTTTCGGCACGGGCCAGCGCCTCGCTGCGCACGCCAAACAGCAGCATGATGGAAACGGCCGCGTCATGCCAGCGGCGGGCTACGTATTGCAGCAGGTCTAACGAAGCGGCATCGGCCCACTGGATGTCGTCGACAAAGAGGACCAGCGGCTCACGCCGGCTGAGCGCTTGTCCCAGGCGGCTGACGGCTTCAAACAGGCGGGTGCGGGCTGTGGCTTCGTCGGTGGTAGGCGGTGGCAGATCGGGGTAGATGTCGTGCAGTTCGGGCAGCAAGCGGCTGAGCTCGGCCAGCCAGGTTGGCGAGAGTTCGTTGTTGGGGTCATCCGGCTTGCCATCGCGCCAGAGCGGTCGTAAAAGATCAACAATGGGCTGGTAGGGCAAACGGCCGCCGCTCTCAAAGGCACGGCCGCGCAGCACGGTGGCTTCTTGCGCCGCCGCCCAGTTGAGGAACTGCCCGGCCAGGCTGCTCTTGCCGATCCCGGCTTCTCCCTGAATGATGGCGAGTTGAAAACGGCCGTTCCCTGCATGGTGGTAAGCAGCAACCAGTTGGCTGTGCTCTTTGCCACGACCAATGATAGGCATCACGAGGTTGGGAGCTGCGGGTGATATCACCTTGTCACCTTGCCACCTTGTCACCTTGTCAGCGGCACGAATACGTTCAGCCAATGCGGCCGTTTCCGGCGACGGCTCCACGCCCAGCTCCGCCGCCAGCATCGATTGGCATTTTTCGTAAAGCTGCAATGCCGCCGGTCGATTGCCGGTGATGGTGTGAGCCCGCATCAAGCGGCGGTAGGCGCGTTCTGCCAATGGACTCAGCGCCAGCCAGCGGTTTAGGGTGACGATGGCAGCGGCCGTTTCGCCTCGCTCCATCTGCTGCTCGGCCAGGCTGTCAAAAAGCTGGCGGCAGCGCAAATGCCACTGTTCTTGCTGGAAGGTCACCCAATCGTCAAACTGGGGGGCGTCCGGCAGGGAAAACCCTTCGAGAAATTCGCCACGTATCAGGGAAACGGCCGTAAACAGAGCGGAGATCGGCGGCTTGTCCTGAGCAGAATCGAAGGATTGGCGACTTGTTTGTTGAGTGACAACTGCCTGTACCTTTTCCAGGTCCAGCGTGTAATCGGCGTCAGAGTTAAAGCCGATGGCGTCGCGCGTCACATTTAAGTGGGCCTGCTGCTCTGCTTGGCTGGCGTGCGCCAATTCCTTGCGCAGCAAAGCCAGGGTGGTGCGCAGGGAGGCCCTACCTGACTTGTGGCGGCTTTCCGGCCAGAAAAGCGCCGCCAGCTTTTCACGCGGCTGCATCCCCCCTTCCACCGCCAGGTAAATGAGCAGGGCCAACGTTTTACGCGTGGGGAAGGAAACGGCCTGCCCGTTATGCTCAACTTCCGGGGAGCCAAGAAATGAAAGGGAGAGATGGGTCATTTTACGCTATTTTTTACGCTTTTGCTGCGCTCGGACGATATGCTGTGCTCAGTTAAGTTTCATTATATCGGTTCTCGACTGGAAATGCAGTTCACGTGAACCGCTGGTGAGTGAATGTGAAGTGAATGTGATTGGAAAGGAATCAACCATTTTGTGGGCGGCGCCCATTTTGCCCGGCCGGGCAGAAATGTGGCGCCGCTTCTGCCAAACGCTCATGGCATCGCGACAGGCTGAACACGCTGCTTCGCGCAAGCGTTTAGGCATTTGTCGTGAAGCAACATGGTTTGTCACCACAACGGAAAGCGATCTGGCAATGGTAACGATGACAACAAGATCACCCCAGACACAAGAGAAGATTTTGTCGCAAATATTGGATTCGGAACGGCCGTTTGACCGTTGGTATCGTACACAGCTCCAGCAAATTTTGGGGCCCAAACAGGTCCGCGCACTTGCCAGGAAACAAAGCTATCTTCTCTATCGCTGGCAGCTATAGGTATCGTCCGAACAGAACAAACAGAAGGAGAGAAATAATGAGCACACAAGAAAAAATCAAAGTGATTGAACAATATTCAGAAGAAGTATTGAACAAGGGCAATTTAGACGCCGTTGATGAGCTATTGGCGGACGATTACGTTCACCACACGCCGCCGCCGGGCATGGAACCAACCCGTGAAGGGTTTAAGGGATTTGTCACCTCGGCCCATTCCGGCCTGCATGATCTGACCCTCACCACAGATGACATCATTGCCAAAGGGGACAAGGTAGTACAGCGGTGGACGAATACGGCCGTTCACAAAGGTGAATTTATGGGCGTTCCCGCGTCCGGCAAGCCGGTCGAGTTCAGCGGGATTAGCATCTATACCGTGAAAGACGGCCAAATTGTTGAAGATTGGACGCATTTTGACACGATGACGCTGATGCAGCAAATCGGGGCAATGCCCGAGATGGCAGAGGCATAATCAAGCAAAGAAATGGGTGGTAGACGCTTATCAAGCGTCTGCCACCCCTAACTAAAAGGAGACAAAACAGGAGAAACCAAAATGAAACAGTTAAGATGGTGGATGCGCATTATTGGCGTTGTTTATCTACTACTTTTTGTCGGCATGTCGATTATACAGGCACCGCCAGAAGCTTATCTATCGGCCCTGGGCGTGACGCCGGACCCGCAGGGAGCAACTTTTCGCTTGCTGGTCAATACCTGGATGGCGTTGGGGTTAGAAATTGGCGTTGTCGGTGTGGCCCTATTGGTTGCCTCGCGTGAACCGGCCAGGCACACGCTGCTTGTGTGGCTTGTGCTGGGCATGGAACTGCTGCGCGGCATTGTGGCCGACATCTTTTGGTATCTGGACGGCGTTATCACCGTAGGGCCGCTGATTTTCTGGCTTGTGTTTCACGGCGTGATCATCGCCTGGGGCTACTTCGCGCTCAGGCAGAGCCAGCAGACCAGCAAAGCAGCAACAGAAAATGAAAGTGCAAGCTACAGCGGGCGCGTCGCCCAAAAAAGTGCGAGTTAAAGCGAGATCAACAGCCTAAAAGGAGGAGGTCAGTATATGACGAACCAAGGATTTTCACACATAAATTTGGCTACGACAGACATTGAAAAGACGCGTGAATTTTATGAAGACGTGCTGGGCTTTCCCCAGGTCATCGGTGGCATTTACGAGATTGAAGAAGGCGGCCGTTTACGCCACGTCTATTTTGATACCGGCAACGGCCAACTGCTCAGCTTTATTGAGCCGGGCGATATTTCCGGCATACCGGACGAATTTGAAACGGCGATTAATCCGGCCGTGAACGTGCCAGACGTGTTTTATCATTTCGCCTTTGCGGTCGGCAGCCCGAAAGCATTGGCCGCCAAGCGGGAAGAACTTTTGGCCAAGGGCGTGGAAGTGACGCAGATTGTGGACCACGATTGGTGCCACTCCATTTACCTGCAAGACCCGGTGAACGGACTTACGCTGGAATACGCTTGCTACACGCGCGAACTGACGGACGAGGATGCCGAGCTGGCCGTGCGTTTTGAGATTCCGTTTACGGCCGTTCAATCCATGGCCCAAACATAAAGAGGAGCAATCATCCATGTTTACGTTCACCGTACAGGAAAGCGTCACCATCGACCGGCCTATTGAAGAACTGTTTGATTTTCTTGCCAACTGCGAGAATGATGTCCAATGGTGCCCCTCGGTGAAGGAGATCCGGCAGATTTCCGAAAATGGATCGGGCAAGGGAACCCGATATCAAATGCACCATGCGCCGGGCGGGATGCCGTTCAACGCCACGGTAGAGGTTGTGGCCTACGAACGGCCGCATCTCTTCCAATGGGTGATGACCGACAGCGGCCATACGCTGCACGGCGCGTATGAACTGGAACAGGTTAACGGCCGTACCCGCCTGACGCAAATCAGCCAGGTCACCCTGGAAGGCTGGCTGCTGGCCCCTATCATTGGCCTGGCCGGCCGCCGCGCGGCCAAAGAAGAGTTCCAGAACTTAAAGCGGCCGTTAGAGAGCCAGCAGGTAAAAAATATTTCGCCGGATCGACACGCGTCAAGAATTTTGCTATTGTAGGAGAATCAAGCCCAATATGGCCTTGATTCAAAACAATCAAGCCCTGTACCCAGCAACACGCCCCAACATCAAGCGGCCAAATTACCCTGGCAGGTAACGACCAAAAGAAAATGAACATTCCTGGTTCAAACGTTGACATAAAACAAACGCTTTCACTGCTGCACCAGCTAACAAAAGCGATCTACACGGCTGCCAGCCGCGGCGAAGCCTTCTCGTCGGTGCTGGCCATCATCTGCCGCAACCTGAACTGGTCGTTTGCCGAAGCGTGGCTGCCCGATGCCAATACCGAGCGGCTCTATCGCTTTGCCCATTATCCGGAACCGGAAGATGATCTGGACCT
>CALBTC010000288.1 GCA_937967805.1 uncultured Anaerolineaceae bacterium | reverse complement strand
AGCCAAACGCCTCGCTGCCAGGACGGCCGTTGCCAAACGCGCCACAACATCCACACCAGTAATGGATATTGATAGGTGATCTGCTGGGTGTAATGTCCGTACAAGACGTGCATTGTGCGGTTGGGGAAAAAAGCAAAAATGGCTCCGGTGACAACGGCCGTTGCTTTGTGTTCCGTTAATTCCAGTATAAGTAGGGAGCTGAATAGCCAGGTGAGGACATACGAAATGAAAACGTGAGCGTTATAAGTGGCCGTCAACGAACTGCCAAAACGAATGGCAAGCATCGGCACAAATCTTGACCAGGCCATGGCCGTCAACAAAGGGTGTTCTACAGAAATTGGATGGAACAAATAGGTTAATTCCGCTGGCGATTGTTTCAGATTGAAAATAGCAAAATCAAACCACCAGGCAAACCAGGCGTGTTCTATGCCGTCCGCAAATGTGAACCCCGGTACGTGAGTTTGCCAGTTGAAGATGAGCGGGTAGGTGAAAACGGCCGTTACCACAACAGCAAGCGCGCTCACAAACAGGGCAAATTTCCACCGCGATGTTTGGGACAGTCCATCCATGGGCATTAAGTTTAATGGGGCGGACCCGTTTTTTGCATAGCCAATAAGGTTTACCAGGACTCAGAAAAAGAAAAAGCCCAGGCAATGTCGCACCTGGGCCGTAAAGCGAGACACCGAAACTCAGGCAACGCGGTGCAAAAAGCAACTTAAGTCCGTCACCTTGTCACCCTATCACCTTGTCAACCATAATACGCTTCCATAGAACTATCTTTCGGCGCATTGGTCAACGTTGCTCCAATTATCTTTACCCGCGCTTTTTCCAATATTTCTTTGGCCCGCTCGGCGTGTTCCCGGCGTGTTTTGCCGGCGCTGAGCACCAGCAGCACGCCATCGACCTTGGCCCCCAAAACGGCCGCATCCGTCACGGCATTCACCGGCGGGGCATCAAACAGGATGATGTCCGCTTTTTCTTGCAGCCGGGCGATGAGTTGATCCACCTGCGGCGTGCCTAAAATATCGGCCGGGTTGGGCGGCTTGGTGCCTGCTGCCAGCAGCCAGAGATTGTTTACGGCCGTTTCCTGCAGCGCCGGTTCATCATTGTGCAAAATGGCGTCAGTGAAGCCCGGTTCGGCCTGTCTGTCAAACAGCGTGTGCAGCGACGGCCGTCGTAAATCACAATCGACCAGCACCGTTTTACGGCCGCTCTGGGCCATCGTCACTGCCAGGTTGGCCACCGTGCTGCTTTTGCCTTCGCCCATCACCGGCGACGTCACCACCAGCGAGCGCAAAGGCGACTCTAGACTATAAAACGAAAGATTTGTCCGCAGCGTGCGAAACGCCTCGCTCAACGGCGAACGCGGGTTTGTTATCGTCACTAAATCCATATTTCACCTAAATTTTCATTTGTTGTGGGCGGGGCGAGGCAGGTGAAGAGTTGGTCGGATGTTTGGCAAGGGTTTTAACCACCTGCCTCGCCCCTACTGATTACCGATTACCGACCTACCGTTTACGGATTCCCGGGAATCCGCCCCACCACCGGAATCTCCAGATACCGTTCCACATCCTCTGCGCGGCGCACCACGCCAGATTCTATCCATTCCAGCACAAAAATAACGATGACGCCCAGCAAGGCACCGAAAACGGCGCCTGCGGCCGTATTCACCTCCACGTTGGGGCTCACCCCCACAACCCTGGGATCATCCTGAAATTCGATTGTAATCCGGTCGCCTTGCAGGTTCTTATCATTTTCCTGGTTTTGCCACTGGATGAGCAGATTGCCCCAGGTGCGGGCAATGTCGTTGCCCAGGTCTGGATTTGTATTTTCGACATTGATCTGCACCACTAAACCGAGCCGGTCGGAGGAAACGGTCACGTCGCCCAGCAGCTCATTGGCCTGCATGTCTAGCTGCAAAATGTTGATGACGTCTTGAGCGCGGTAGCTGCTGTTGAGCCACTGTTCATAATTGCCCAGCAGCTCCCGCGCGGCCTGCGACTGGCCAAAGTCGGTGCGGGCCGGACGTACCAGCAGCTTCAGGCTGGATTCGTACACCACGGGCTGAATGCGGCTGAAGCCATAGGCCGCGCCGGCTGTTAACACCGCCAGCAAAATAATAATCCAGCCACGCCGGCGCAAAATTCTAAAGTAATCATTTAATGCCATAATGCCTTTTCACTTTCCCTTCTATTTAATCCTTCGGAATTTCCCCTAAAACAGCAAATCCCATCGCTTCTGCTTCTTGCCGTGTGCGGATAGTGGGGTCCAGATATTCCACCAACAATGCTAGTCCCAGCCCGGCGGCGATGCCAATGGCAAGGCGCAGCGGAATGTCTAGCAGGCTGCTCAGGCTGCGCGGCAGCGGGGTCACAATCGGCTCGTCGAGCAGAACGAGCACGGCCGTTTCCCCGCCAAGCTGCGGTAAAGCGTCACCGTTTTGCTCGCTCAGCACTGTGATAGCTGCATCGATAATCTGGGCCAGCGTTTCGGCTTCGCTGTGCTGGATGGAGACCTGAAGCCTGCTGCGCACGTTGTCAGCAATGACGCTAAAGCTGCCGGGAGCGACCTCAATGTTTTCCTGGGCGAGTTGGGTGGAAACGGCCGTTTTAAAATTGCCGCTCACCGCCCAATCCGTCAGCCCGTTCACAATATATTCCGAGCCCAGCCAGTTGTAGTAACGTTCCTCATCGGCCAGTTCCGCGCCAGGGCTGGGCGGCTGGGCCACGAGAAAGTTGACGCCCACATTGTAGCCGGGTGCCGGCGGCGGCTGGTACGTCACGGCGCTGAACAGCGCCACCACCAGTGGTGGAATCAGCACCAGCAGCCAGCGCCGCCGAAAAATGTTCCAAAATGCACGTAGTTCCATATTCTCTTCAGAGGTGACAGTCACCGTTGGAAATGTTTGTCACCTTTAGCCTCGACTCGGCGACGGCGATAATAAGCCAAAAAATAAACGACAGCCAGCGCTATCGGCAGCCAGTAGGTTTGCACCTCGCTGATGTCAAAGGTCCTTTGATAAACGGCCGCCAAGTTTATGCCAATCAGGGACACTGCCCAACCAGCGGCCTCTAACCGACTGTAACGCCCCTCGGCGATCCAGATGACGATTTGTAGCAAGGGCAGCAATAATACAATGACATCATACCCCCAGCCAAACGGGGCCGTAATGACGGAAATCAGCACCGTTCCCTGGACCCAAATGTTTAAATCAATCTGCTCCCGGTTGCGCCACCAGAACCAGATTGTCAGAGGCAAAATGACGATGCCCATCAACTTGGCCCACTGCCAGCCAAATGAGGCACCTAGAATTCCGCCTAACGTCGGTGTTTCCCAGGCGAGCAGACTGCCCTCACTCACGGTTTGGGTGTAATCAGCGATGAAAGACGGCCGTAACACAAACACAGCGGCCGTCAATGCCACTATCCCCACAATGAGCCCACTCAATGCCCGGTAATCGCGCCGCATCCACAGCAGGTGCAAAAAGATAACCGGCAAGGTCAGATAGACAAGATGTGGCTTGACCAGGGTCAGAACCAGGCATAAACCGGCCACAAAAAGCTGTTCACGGTTGAAAAAGAACAAAAAGCCGGCCAGCCCCATAAAAACCAGCGTGTTCACCTGCCCCATCAGCAGCGCAATCATGGTTGGCAAAAACAGTAAGCCAATAATTGGTGCCAGATGGCTTCGTCGCCGGCTGTCGGCTTGGTTAGCGAGCGTTCGCCACACCAGAACAGAACCAGTGAAAACCATCGTGATGTTAGTCAGCAGCCACAGCCAGGTTGCCCGCTCGAAGGAAACAAGCGTGTAAGGCAATAGCAGCGCCAACAGCCACGGGGGATTCCAGGTAATCACCGCCCACTCCTCTTGCCATTGCGTATGTTCCTGCTCTGTTTGCAGCAGCAGATTCGCATCGGCAAAATCCTCGGATTGTGCCAGCAGTTTAGCCGCGCTCCAATACGCCCGAAAATCGCCGCGCCCCATGGATGGCGGCACCGGAATTGGCCCCCACAAAACAAAAAGGAAAAGGGCAATCAAGATTCCGGCGGAGAGATATTTAATCAATTCTCCCTCGGCGAGTCTGCATTTTATCTGCAACAAAGTCCACTATTTTTTGCTTAAATACCTCACTGTCAAACTGCCTGGCATGGGTTTGAATCTCCTGACTGTTCCAGGTTTGTGTTTCCAGCAGTTCAACAGCGTTGATGATAGCCTCAACCGACTGCTGTTCAAAAAGGATGCCGGTGACGCCGGGCACAACTGTTTCCAGCGCCCCGCCGGCAGCATAAGCCACGACGGGACGTCCGGCAGCCATCGCTTGCAGCGGAGCAATGCCAAAATCCTCTTCGCCAGGGAACATAAATGCGCGACACTTACCCAGCAGCGGGGGCAGCGCTTCATCCGGGACGTAGCCCAGAAACTCAATGGTGGGGCCGGCCAATGCTTCTAATCGTTCCCGGTCTCTGCCACTGCCGGCGATGCGCAGCGGCCGTTTCATCTTGTTAAACGCTTCAATTAAAACATCAATCCGGCGATACGGTACCAGCCGCCCCACCAGCAAATAATAATCTTCTACCTCGCGGCAAGGGGCAAAACGGCTTGTGTCTACCGGCGGGTAGATGATAGCCGATTCTCGCCGGTACACTTTTGCAATTCGCCGACGGACCTCCTGCGAAATAGCCACGAAATGATCCACCCGATCGGCCGCCAGACGGTCCCATTGGCGCAAAAAAGTGAGAAATGGCGTCAGGACCATTCGGGTAAATCGGCCCAACTGCTCCTGCTCGGCATACTGCTGATAGCGCCACACGTACCGCGTTGGCGTCAGGCAATAACAGATATGCACCGTCTCTGGCCCGGTAATAATGCCGTGACAAAAGCCACTTTTATTGCTGATCACCAAATCGTAGCCACGAAAATCATGCTTCTCAAAAGAAAAAGGGTAGAGGGGAAAATATAATTGCTGTTTACGGTGAGAGAACGGCAGTCGGTCAATAAAATTGGTGCGAATGTCCCAATTTTGCCAATGGGGTGGCATTCGGTTGGGGGCGTAAAGCGAGGTGTAGATAGGGGCATCAGGAAACAGTTCTACCAACGTTTCCAGCACATCCTCTGCGCCACCGATCTGGTTCATCCAATCATGTACAAGCGCCACCTTCATGGGATTTTAGATGCCTAGTCGGTTCATGCGCTCGGCCAATGCTGCTTCTACTTCCAGGCTTTGCATGGCGTCGTCCAACTGATTGTCCAGGCTGCTGGCCTGCACTTCCCAGGCGGCGTCGGCATGGTCCAGGCGACGCCGAATGTTTTCGGCGGCGGTGGCCACCTCGCTGTCTCCGTGGCTCATCAAAGAATCCAGCGAGCGCATCGCTTTGGCCGAAACCTCTTTGGATTTTGCCAGTTGGAGCAAGAAGCTTAACTCCTGCCGCTCCTGCTTGGCGATGGCCAGCCGCCCCTCCAGTTTCACCTTCACATCATCCAGCTTTTCCAGGGCAGAAACTTGTTTATCCAGGGAGGCATCGTAGGTTTTGATGAGCTCCATGGCCGACATGAACCGTTTTTGCGTAACCATTGCTTCGGTTCGCTTACCTTGCTTGAGGAAAGTATCAATGGCTAAATCGAACTTAGCCGCTTCATTGGCCAGATTTTCCCGACGGCGGCGCGAAGTGGAAACCTGGGCATACATGGGTTGAATAGTCTGAATGAACTCCTCCAGTTCCCGCTCTGCCTGGCGGATGTATTCATCATAAACGGAGAGATCGCTTTTTTGTAACGCTTTATCAGCCGCTTCGTGCAGCCGGGCTTTGAACAGGGTTCTAAGTTTTTGTAATAATGAGGCCATGTTGCGATTATACAAAGTGAAGGGAAGCAGAGGCAAAAAAACGGCCGTTTCCGCCAATATTGTGGGGAAACGGCCGTTTCGAGGGTTCGTCTGGCGTCAGGAGATGAAAAAGCCAGACCGTTCGCGCTTAATTGATGACGATTTCTTCTTCATCAAAAGCATTGGCTTTGGCCACCGGCTCTTCATCGGTGGGCATCAAGACCCACAAGATCAGATAGGCCAGAATGCCATGTCCGCCGCCCAGCGCTAACAAAACAAATACCAGGCGAACAATCACGGGATCGATGTCCAGGTAGTTGGCAATGCCACTGCACACGCCACCAATCATCTCATCATGTGTATTGCGGACCAATCGTTTATTACTCATTTTTCAAAACCTCCACACAGTTTGTGTTAATTAACTTATTTGGCTGACAATTTGCTTGCTTCTCTTTTTGACACCCACTAATACGTGACAGGTTTGAAAAGGTTTCAGAGAGGATTTCAGGAACGGCGGCACGCCAACACGAATGCAAATTTCACGTGAGACCGCCAGGTACACCAAGCGTCTTTCTTTGCGCCTTTGCGCGAGGCTATTTACAGAAAAGTCTAAAACGCTACGTTACTTGGGAAGTCGCTGGCGCCGGCGCGGCAACAGCATCCATAAACCCACCGCAATTAGAAGAATGGGCCAGTAGCGTCCCAGCCCCCCGAGGCCATTAAAAAAAGCGCCGAAAATTAAAAACATGACAAAACTGATGAACACCAGGCGGCTGCCTTCCCGCCAGGAGGAACGGCGCCGGTGCCCTAACAGCCCGGCCAGAATCATGCCGATGCCCACAAAACCGGGAATCAACGTCCAGACGTAGGCCCAGCTTGCCCATGTGTCGGTGAGATTCTGCACGTACAGAATGCCGCCAATGCCGGAAACGATGCTGCCAGGAATGGC
>CALBTC010000287.1 GCA_937967805.1 uncultured Anaerolineaceae bacterium | reverse complement strand
AAACGGCCGTTTCTCTGGGAGGAACGGCCGTTTCTTTTTCGCTCAATCGCCAGTTGAATTAATCGATCAACTTCGAACCTTTCCCAAACACGACACGCTCATCCTTCTGCGCTCAATAATGCACGATTGACGGAAACTCGCTCTAGAAACAGCTGCCGCCAGCTTGGATCGATCAGATCGGCGGCCAGCCGGTTCAGTAAGGTGAAAGCATGCCGCTGTACAGTAACGGCCGCTCCATCTCCTGAGGCGCGCAATATACGAAAAGCTGCCAGATAGAGCCACATCGGTTCTTGCGTCGTGCCCAGGTAACGGCCGTCCAGCAGTGGCAGCGCCGGCTTGAGCTGCAATTTCGCTGCGGTAGCGTCCTCCAACTGCCATGCCGTATACGCCAGCCCAATTTGCGCTTCTGCCAACGCTGCCGGGTTGCCAATCTTCTCATAATAGCCGTGCGCCTTTCGATACGCATCCTGCGCCTCGGTCCAATTGGCCATCCGCTCATAAATATGCCCCAATGTGATCAGGGCATCGCCGCTAGCTTCGCCCAACGAATGGTTGGCAGCGATCTGAACAGCTGTTTTTGCTTGGTTCACACCTGCTTCATGCTGTCCCAATTTACAATTCACTGCCCCCAGCTTCATCAGCGCATACGCCTGCTGCCACCAATCATCCAGGGAAACGTTTGCCTGATGTGCCGCTTGAAAATGGCTCCGTGCTGACTCGTACTCCCCTACTGCTCCCTCAATTAACCCCTGTACATAATCCACCTTCGACGCCCGCGATGGATCCCCTACGATTGTGTTCAGCTCCCGCGCCTGCACCAGATACGTTAAACCTGCCGTAAAATCACCCAGCCGGTACCGGTTCATCGTCAACCAGAGCAGCAGTGTCTGTTCCTCTGCTCGAAATCCCAGCGCCCGCTGAACGACCCATGCCTGCTGCAAATATTCGGCTTCTCGGTCCAGGTTGCCTCGCTGCCGCCATACGTTGCCAATGTGGCGCAGCAGCAGTCCCTCAATTTCCGGCTGTTTCCCCATGCGTGCCCGCTGCAAGCCTCGCTCCAACAGAGGCAGTGCGCCCTCATTGTCACCATAATTGAGATGCGCTAGCGCCAGCGAAAGCAAGGCGCGTGCTTCACCGGCTGCATCCTGAAGCTCTGCACTTCGCGCGACTGCCTCTGAGGCTGCACGCCGCAATCTGGGAATTTCCGACAGCATATTTAGGAAATCAATCAGTTCGGTGAGCAGGCGGAGATGTAGCGACTGCCACGCCGCCTGATCGTCACCGGCGGTAGCGCCCATTTGCTCACAAAGCTGAATAGCGATGGTCATCATCTCTTCACCTTCATTGTAACGGCCGCTTTGGGCATAAAAACGGGCCAGTCCGGTGACGCCCTGTTGCAACAGGAATAAACGGCCGTTGGCCACTGCCCAGCGCCACGCCTGCCGCACGTTTTCCAAATCATGTTCGATAGCCCGCAGCGCTGTCTGGGGCGTTTCACCGTGCAGGGCCGTTGACTGTCGTTCCACACACGCCAAATAGTAAGCAGCGTGCCGCGCGCGAATCGACTCAGTTTCCCCAGCTTCACGGGCCAGCGCCTGCATAGCAAATTGGCGCAGTACATCATGCAGCGCGTACCGGCCAGATTCGGTAGCGTGAACAAGGCTTTGATAGCGCAGACGCACCAGCGTCATTGGCATCGCATCGGCAACAGCCGTTGCCGCCACTCGCGAAAAATCACCCTGAAAAATCGACAGCCGGGAAAATAACTGCTGCTCGGCCGTCGTCAACAGTCGCCAGGAAGTGTCAAAAACCATTTCCATGGAGCGGTGCTGGGGAGCAATGTCTCGCATCGTCGTCGCCAACATCTCCAGTTTTTCGGACAGGGCTTGCGCCAGCTCCGCTGTAGTAAAATCTCGCACCCAGGTTGCTGCCAGTTCAATACCCAACGGCATACCAGACACAATCTGACAGATACGCGCCACATGCGGGGCATTTTTCGGGGTCAGCTTGAAGCCTTTGCGCAGCCGGTAGGCCCGATCGCAAAACAGGCGTACGGCGGCAAAAGCACCGGCATGTGCCAACTCGCTTTCTTTGGGAAAGGGCAGGCCATTGATGTGAAACAGATCTTCAGACTGTACGTCCAGCCGTTCGCGTGACGTGACCAGCAGCGTCAGGTGTGGTGCGCCATGCAGCAGCGCCATCAAAAAATCAACCCCGTCCATCAAATGTTCCAGGTTGTCGATAATTAGCAGCATTTGCTTAGAGGCCAGGGCAGAAATGAGCAGGTCGGCCACCGCCCCCTGACGGTCTGCAAGAGAGAGGCCAACGGCCGTGGCAATGGCGTCGGGAATGGCAGCCGGTCGATTGAGTGCAGCCAGTGAAATAAAGCAAACGCCATCGTCAAAAAGGGAGAGATTTTCACGAGCGGCTTCAATGGCCAACCGCGTCTTACCAATTCCGCCCGGCCCAACGAGCGTCAGCAACCGGTAGCCACCCGCTTCCAATCGTAGGCTAATTTGCCGTATTTCTTCTTCGCGACCGATAAATGGCGTGGTGTTCTCCGGCAAATTGTGAATGCCGGTAACAGCAGAGGCAGAGTGCTCTGCACCCGGCTGGGTGCTGCCTTTGATGAGTTGCCAGAGGGAGACTGTTTCTGCATCCGGCTTTACCCCTAATTCCTGCTGCAAAATTTTCCGCAGTGTATCAAATTGGGCCAGCGCCTGCGGCCGTTTGTTTTGGCGGTCATATAGACGCATCAAGTCGCGATGGGAGGCCTCCTGCAGGGGGTCTAGCTCAATTTGACGGCGGGCAAAGGCAACGGCCGTATCCAGCGCCCCTGCCGTTTCATGGACCTGCGTCAGCTCGGCCAGCAGGGAGAGCACTTGTATGTGCATACGCTCGCGCCAGACATACAGCCATTCATCAAAGGCCGGGCAACTGGCGACATGAAAATCGGCAAGAAAATCTCCCGTATAAAGATTGGTGGCTTCCACCAGGCGCTGCCGGCATTCGGGGCAGCTGCGCCGATCGGCGTGGATATGGACCTGGCAGCGTGTCAATAAATCCTGGAAGGTCCAGAAGTCTACGGCTGAACGGCCGTTGTCCTCAAACCAGACGTTGTGACGATCGCTGGCCACGTAGGGAGTCGCGCCGTCCTTGACCACCAGCTTACGCCGCAGCTGCGCCTGGACCACGCGCAGATTGTTACGCGCATCCCTGTCGTTCATCTCCGGCCACAGCAACCCCAAAAGCGATTCCCGACTGTGGCGCTGATGTCGTTCTACTACTAAATAGAGTAACAGCGCTATTGCCTTGCGACCGCGAATATGGACGCGCCGGCCTCCATGTTGGATCTCCACACCCCCAAATGTGCGTATCTCCAGAGACGAATCCGTTTCGGCTTGCATTGTGTAATGCTCAGTTAATGGTGGAAACTCATACTAAAAAGAATCAAGGACAGTGATAAAGATTATGACAGAAAAGCAGATAAGTATCAACAGGCTGTCAAGTCTGTTTTATGATGCCTGAGCAAAGCCCAGAACCTGTTTTGAAAAACGAGCAGCGATTTCTCCGTGGTTTGCTCAAGTAAAAACCAATTCCGCGGTCATTCTAATTCAAGCTTCTTTTTGGTTTTTTACATGAGTGCGCTGCATTGCATCATTTCCCGGTGCAGGCGGGTGAGGTGATGAGTACTAAAAGCAACCCGTACCGGTCTTACCTCATGCGCTTGTGGACGGATAGCAACGGCCGTCAATACACGATGCTGGAACGCATTACCTACCCATACGACCGATTCTACTTTAGCTCTCTCGACGACATGTTTTTATTTCTCATTATCGACCGGGACGGTGAACGAGACCCACCCGGTGCAGATACAGTGACCAAGACGTAAACTGCCCTTATGGGAAACGACGGCAAGCGGCCGTTTTATTTAGCAACATTCTGATACGGAGGAAAATTCCATGAGTGAACCATTTTTAGGCGAGATAATGATCGTGGGGTTCAACTTTGCCCCGCGCGGCTGGGCTTTGTGTGACGGGCAAATTCTGCCCATCAATCAAAACCAGTCGCTGTATTCGCTGCTGGGAACCACGTATGGCGGCGACGGGCGTACTACCTTTGCCCTGCCCGATTTACGCGGCCGTACCCCTATCCATTTTGGCAATGGACACAACCTGGGCCAGAAGAGCGGGGAAGAGACCCACACGTTGTCGGCAGCCGAAATGCCCGCACACACACACACGGTACAGGCGTCACCCACGGCGGCCGATACCCCGCTGCCCACCGGCAATTTGCTGGCGACCACGGCTGCGGCCGACGTGTATAACCCCGCCAACAACTTGCAAAATATGAGCGGGGCTTCAGTGGCAAACAGCGGCAGCGGACAGGCACACGAAAATATGGAGCCTTACCTGACGCTTAATTTTTGCATCGCCCTGCAGGGCTTGTTCCCGTCACGGAATTAGGAGGAGATCATGTCAGATCCATTTGTAGGTGAAATTCGCATGTTCGCGGGCAACTTTGCGCCGCAAGGGTGGGCATTTTGTGACGGGCAGCTTCTGGCCGTTTCACAATTTGACGCCCTCTTTTCTTTGTTCGGCACTATTTACGGGGGCGACGGCCGTACCACTTTTGGTCTGCCCGATCTGCGCGGCCGTCTTCCCATCCATATGGGAAGCGGCCCTGGATTGACGCCGCGCAACATCGGCAGTATTGGGGGTGCTGAAACCGTGACGCTGACGACGGCGCAGCTTCCTGCGCACACACATCAGCTGCGTGCCAGCGGCGATCTGGCCGGTCGCACTGCGGCGCAGGGCAATGTGCTGGCAAAATCAACAAACGTCGATTTGTACTCTGGTGACGCACCGGACGCAGCCCTGGCTCCGGCAGCCGTTGCCAATACGGGCAGCAACCAGAGCCATACGAATGAAATGCCCTACCTGTGCATTAACTTCATCGTAGCCTTGTTTGGCATTTACCCCTCACGGAATTAAGGAGACCCTCATGTCAGATCCATTTATTGCTGAAGTAAGAATCTGGGCCGGCAATTTTGCCCCACGCGGCTGGGCCTTTTGCAACGGACAGCTGCTGCCCATTGCCCAATATACGGCGCTTTTTTCTCTAATCGGTACGATTTATGGCGGCGACGGCCGGACCACCTGTGCCTTGCCAGATTTACAGGGTCGGGCACCTATGCATCCCGGCAGAGGCCCCGGCCTATCACCGCGCCAAATTGGTCAAAAAGGCGGCGTGGAAACCGTAACCCTATCCTCCGGGCAAATGGCCGGCCACAACCACGCACTGATGGCCCAAAGCCGGCCCGGCGACCTGGCGGATCCCACCAACCGCTCACTGGCCCGCTCCGGCGGCGGTAATGCGTACCACACAGCAGACAGCACGGTAGAAATGGACGGGCAAGCGCTGGTAAGCGCGGGCGGCGGACAGGCGCACAACAATATGCAACCCTATCTCGCCCTGAGCTTCATTATTGCTCTACAGGGTTTGTACCCCTCACGCAGTTAAACATGGTGAAATTGAGTAAGTGGTCAATGATCTGCTTTTCTTGCCTGATGTCTCAATTGTTTAAAAACGGTTGGCAAAAATGATCCAGCTACGACCCATTACCGAAAGCGACCTGCCTTTTTTGCGCCGTCTCTATGGCAGCACGCGCACCGAGGAGCTGGCGGCCGTCCCCTGGAGCGCTGCGGAAAAGGAAGCGTTCCTGGATATGCAGTTCCATGCACAACATGTTTACTATCAGGAGCAATACGCTCAGGCTACGTTTGACATCATTGAGCAGGATGGTGAGGCAATCGGCCGTTTGTATGTTGACCGCCGCCCGGATGACATCCGCATTGTAGATATTGCCTTGCTGCCTGCCAATCGGAAACAGGGCATAGGCTCTATGTTGCTAAGCCGGCTCCTTGATGAGGGCACAAGGACCGGACTGCCCATTACCATCCACGTAGAGCGATTCAACCCGGCGCTCACTCTATACCAACGTCTGGGATTTCAACCAATCGACGACTACGGTGTCTATCTGCTGCTGGCCTGGAAGCCGGAAGCGCTGGAAACGGCCGTTTCTCCCCACACGTCTCTGAGGTCAGCAGAATGAAACAGGAAACAGGTACTGTCATGTCTGACATCATTGGCCAAATCAAACCAATCGACAGCGCTGCGCCACCGGCAAACTGGGCCCTTTGTGATGGCAGCCTGCTCAGTATCGATGAGTTCCCTGGCCTCTACGCTATACTGGCGGCCCGCTTTGGCGGCGATGGTGTAAACAGCTTCGCTCTGCCCAATCTCAATGGCGAACACCGCTTTGCTATCTGCTTGAATAGCTATTTTCCCAAAGTCGGATTGCCCCCGGCGGAATGGAAAATGGCCATGGCCGAAACGGATTATATTGAACGGCAAGTGCAGGCTCTCCGCCAGGGATACCAGCAGGGTATTTCCCCGGTTGGTCAACACGATCATGTGGACGATGTAGACCCGAAATGGCTGGAAAGGCAGGTTCAGGTGTTAAAAGACGCCTATGCTCAGGGATACGATCCTTTGCACCACCACACGCCCGCTGACGAGTTAGATCCGGACTGGTTGGAACGACAGGTTCAGGTTCTCCTTGACGCCTACGGCCAGGGGCATAATCCGCTGCATCGCCATACGCCCGCCTCGCACCTGGACCCAGACTGGCTGGCATGGCAGGCCCAATCACTTATCGACGCCTATACGCGTCACTCCCATCCGCTGGAACCTCACACCCACATGGACGATCTGGACCCGGCCTGGCTGGAGCGACAGGTGCAGGTTCTTTTCGATGCCCTGGCCCAGGGTCACAACCCTCATTTTCGCCACCCACACAGCTCTGAACTTGATCCCCACTGGTTGGCGGCCCAGGCCGAGACCATGAAAAGCGCAATTGCCACCAACAACGATTCTGCACCGGATGATCTCCGCCGTATTGAGGGCATCGGCCCTAAAATTGCTTCGGTGCTGAACAAATCCGGCGTGCAGACATTTACGCAGCTTGCCAATATGGAAATCGACCAACTGCGCGACCTGCTGCAGGCCGAGCGATTGTACCAGTTTAAACCGGACACCTGGCCTGAACAGGCAGCGCTCGCCGCCAACGGCAAATGGCGTGAATTAGCGGCGTTACAAGACACCTTAAAAGGAGGACGGCGTGCCTAAGCGCCGTAACAATCATGATTGCAGATCTCAAAATAGACGATTTTGAAGCCTGTCTTTATCAGACTTTTCAGATCTTTCACGAAGAACGGCCGTCTCCCCTTGTTGCCGAACTCATCGATGTAACGGCGCTGCCAGAGCATGGCGGCGATGACCTAAGGCGGCAGCCTTTTTCCATCATCCTACGCAGCAAGGACGATTTCATCTTGCCCCAACGAATTTATCAATTAAGCCATGAAAAGTTAGGTACGGTCGATCTTTTCCTGGTGCCAGTTGGCCAGGATAAACAGGGCGTGCAGTATGAAGCATTGTTTGCCTGACAACAGTTCAGTTTGTACCACGTAGATTCTAAGCCGGGCAAACTGGTCGCTTGTAAAGTTAGCCAGGCCCTACATGGCCTAAGGAGTATTCCATGAATAAATTATTACTTCCTTTATTGAGTCAGCTAGCCCGCAGTTTCCCGAGAAAAGGTAAAGTTCCGGTTTTATTGCTTCTTGGAATACTTTTTGCCGTAACGGCCGTTTCCCCCGTTCTTAGCGTGCCGGTCATTGTCGCCGTTAAGGTAGACACGCTCACAGTCGATGTCGATGCCGATAACTTTGCCGACCCGGGCGATACAATCCGTTACACAAACTGGGTCACCAACACCGGCTCCACTGACGCCGGCGCCGTCGTCTTCAACGACACCATCGACAGCAACACAACGTTGGCGGCCGGATCCCTGCGCACCACGCCTATCGCCCGCCACGACCAGTACGCTTCGCTGGGTAACGTAGGCATCTCCGTCCCCCCCGCCAGCGGCGTCCTGCTCAATGACAATGATCCTGACGGCCAATCTGTGTCCGCTATTCCCGCCGCCGGGGGCACCGCCAATGGCGGCGCTTTTTCCATCGGCCCTGATGGCGCTTTTTCCTATTTGCCACCCCCTGGCTTTGAAGGCACAGACCAGTTTAACTATTCAATTCAGGACACGGATGGCAATATCGATCCGGCCACAATCTTCATTGTCGTTAACAAGGTCATCTGGTTTATTGACAACAGCCAGAGCAGTTCTGGCAACGGCACGTTATTCAACCCTTTCAACACTATCAGCGCCTTCAGCGCCGCTGCCGACGACCCTGGCGACATCATCTTCCTCTACAGCGGTTCCGGTAGCTACAACAGCGGCCTGACGCTGCTTAACAATCAGATGCTTATCGGACAGGGCGCCACCGCTTCTCTGACATCCATTGCCGGCCTGACCGTGCCCCCGCACAGCAACACCCTGCCTGCCACCGGCGGCGCGCGACCGACCATCGGCACCACCAGCGGCAACGGCGTGACTGCTGCCCAAAATAACCTGCTACGCGGTTTCAACGTAGGCAACACGGCCGGCGCGGGTATCTCTGATAATGGCGGTACGGTCGGCGCGCTAAACATTAGCGAAGTTGCCATTGCCGGCACCGGCGAAGGCTTCGAAGCGGACAACGGCGGCACGCTGACGGTAACGCTGGACAGTCTCAATGCCAACAGCGGCGCGCACGGCCTCTCTCTGGCCCACACCCGTGGCAGCTTTAGCGTCACCGGTACGGGCGCGGCCAACTCCGGCGGCACGCTATCCGGTCACTCTGCTGAAGGCGTTTTTCTCAACAACGCCACGAATGTCTCCCTCACCGACATGGTGATTAACCAGAGCGCCACCAGCAATACGCAGGGCATCGACGCTACCGGCGTCACCGGCCTGACGCTGGTGCGCAATACGATTACCGCCGGTTCCGGCAGCTCCTATGCGCTGCTGGGCAGCACCACCACCAACATGATTGCCACCGATACTATTTTCGACGGCGGTGGCGGCAGCGTGGCCAACATCGACGGTGTGCGTATCACCAATTTGCTGGGCACAAACTCCCTCACCAACAGCACCTTCCGTAACGGCAAGGACATCAACCTGCTCATTGAGAACAACATTAACGGCGGCGGCCTGGACACCATCACCATCTCCGGCTCAGCCTTCAGCAACAGCGCCGGCGGCGACCATTTGCAGGTGGAGGCCGACGGCTCAGCCAACCTGAAGCTGGTGGTCAACGCCAGCACAGGGGGCAACACCACCTTCTCCGGCACGGGGCAGGATGGTATGCAGTTGGAAGCCGAAGGAAATGCAACCTTGCAGGCGGTGGTGACCGGGGCCACAATCAGCGGCAACCTGGGATCGGCCGTGAACCTGGGAGCAGTTGTGAACGGCCACATGATCGCCCGCGTCTACAACCTCACCGGCCTCACCAGCGGTGGCACGAACGTGCTGAACGCTATTGGTTTCGACAATTCCAATATTGAGGTCACCTTCGAAAACAACGTCATCAATCTAAATGGTACAGCCTTCAACGGCGTGCGCGTCATTCAGGAGGGCAACGGTACCGTGACGGCGCGTGTTGCCAATAACAGCATTACCGGCGTGGCCAATGAGCGGGGTATCCTCGTGCAGGGCCGCGCCGGTACAGGCGGTAACGGCCGTATCAACGCCACGATCAACAACAACACCGTCAACGTCTCCGGCACGCTCTCGCTGGACGGCGTCGAAGTCACGTCCGGCTCCAGCGGCGGCGGCGACACCAACACTATTTGCCTCAATATGTTTAGCAACGACAGTACGTCGGCCAACTTTGATGGCTACTTCCTGCGCCAGCGCACGGGCAGCACCTTCCAACTGCAAGATTTTGCAAGCGGCACGGCCGCTAACTGGGTTACCAACACCAAAAGCAACGTGGGCACCGTTTTCACCAGCGGCACGTTTGTGAACGCGCCCGCGCCCTGCGCCACGCCTACTGTTCCGACGGCCGCCGCACCAATCAGCACTGTCGCTGTTGCCGCGGCCGAGCCTGCACCGCAGATGACGCTGAACATGACGCCAATTGAGCAGTCGGCGGCGAAGACGGCCGTAAAAGCAATTGTCACTTCTGAGGCAAACAAGGAAACGGCCGTGGCCAAACCCGCCTTCTCCGGCGAAACTATCAATGTCTTGCTTGGCACGTTAAACCCAGGGCAGCAGGTGCGCATCACCTTTGATATCACAATTGACAACCCGCAAAGCCCGGTCACGAATGGCCAGGTGTGCAACCAGGGTCTTATCAGCGGTAACAACTTTGCCAGCGTCCTAACTGACGATCCGGCCGTAGGTGGCGCCACCGATCCCACCTGCACCAATCTGGCACCCGGTACGATCATCATTGCCAAAGATCAAACGCCGAACGGCAGCAGCAGCTTTGGCTTTACCAGCAGCATTCCCGGCAACGCCGCATTCACCGTCAGCGGGGATAGCTCCGTGACGATCAACAACGTTGCGCCCGGCAGCTACACCGTTACCGAGGATGACCCGTCCGCCGGCTTCTTTGCCCTCACCAGTCTCGATTGTGATGATGACGCCAGCTCTGCGCCCAGCACCACCGATCTCGGCGCGCGCACGGCTACCGTCAATCTGGAATCGGGCGAAACGGTCACCTGCACCTTCACCAATGAACAGCAGGCCAGTATCGAAGTGAACAAGGTCATTGATTTCGGTGGGTTACCCCCCATCGGCGATACGTTTGACCTGTTGATTGACGGGAGCGTGGAAGCCAGCGGCGTTGGCGACGGGGGCACCACCGGCCAGGTGGGGGTGGCGCTGGGCAGCCATACCGTGAGCGAGACAGGCGCCAATTTAGCCAACTACAACATCGAAATAGGCTGTGTAGAACAAAACAGCGGAAGCGAGTTGGCCTTTGCCTCAGGACCTTCAATCAATACAGGGTCTCTTTTTCCCGGTGACAATGTACTCTGCACCATCACCAATACCCACAAAATCGGCAGGCTGGAAGTGGTGAAAAATCTACTGCCGGCAACCGATCCCGGTTCCTTCGACCTGACTATCGACGGTAATATTCTTGCCACCGGCGGAGACGGGGCAACAACCGGCGAGCAAAGTGTCCTTGTGGGCAGCCATCTCATTGGCGAAATGGGCAACTTAACAAACTTGTCCGATTACACCGTAAGCGTCTCCTGTAAAGACAACGATGGGGCCGGCAGCGAGGTCACGGCCACGCCCAACGGGGCATACGGCTGGGACGTCACGGTGAATGAAGGCGACGACATCGTCTGCACCATCACCAACGAGCGCAACGGCACGATTAACATCGTGAAAGCGGGCACGCCGGCCGATGACACCGTCTTCTCCTTTAGCCACGATATCAACGGTGGCGGCAGCTTCGGCCTGCAAGACCCGTCTGACGATACCGAGGTCTTTAGCAACATCAACCCCGGCAGCTACACTGTCAGCGAGGTTTCCATTCCCGGCGGCTGGAGCCTTACGGACATTGACTGCACAGAAGATCAGACGGCCAACTCTACCGAGGATGAGGCCAATGCACAGGCGCTGATTATGCTTGATCCCGGTGAAACGGTCACTTGTAGCTTCACAAACGTGTTTAACCAGCCGCCTGATTGCACAACGGCCGTTGCCAGCAAAACCAGTCTATGGCCACCCAACCACAAATTTGTAAGTATACAGGTGTTGGGGGTGACAGACCCAGATGGTGACCCAGTGGAGATTACCATTGACAGTATCTTCCAGGATGAGGCAGTGAATGCCCCCGGAAGCGGTAATACTGCTCCTGACGGCAAGGGTGTGGGAACGGACGAAGCCCAAGTGCGCGCAGAGCGTGCCGGTGGTGGTAATGGCCGTGTCTACCATATCGGCTTTACGGCCGATGATGGTCAAGGCGGTGTCTGTTCCGGCGAAGTGCTGGTAAGCGTACCTCACAACAAAAAGAGTACAGCTGTTGATGACGGTGCGCTGTTTGACTCGACTGTCATTCCATAGGGTTTGTTCACAAATAACTTAAGATAAGAAAACGAGTCCCAGGGCTTGACCGTTTACCAAAAATATAAAAACGGTCAAGCCCATTCTTAAAAGGAGGAGGAAAAGGATGATCACAAGGAGTGCGCGTTTTTTCGTTGTTGTTACCTCACTCTTCTTGCTAATGGCGGCTTGTCAACAAGAACCGGCAGAAGAAACCGTTTCCAATAATGAACCTACCAGCGGAAAAAGGTTGTCCGCCCAGGTGGGGCCGGGCGACACTTTCTTTGGGGGCTTCCCCGATTTTGGCCATATGGTTACGCCGGAAGTGTATGATGCAACCTATACGGATATTCCTGTTTTTCAGTTAAGCCAAGATTACCCTGAGGATCTCCCTCCAGATGATGAACTGCCCCCCGTTCTCGAGATAGATTTCATTTCGGATTGGGAAGCGTATGCCATGACAGTGCGCGAATATTGTTTTGAAGGCAATGTCGGCAGTGGGCAAATAGAAGATGATTGGCGTCCGGAAAACAACAGTGAACGTGATTGGTATCATATTCCCTGGCTGCATTGGGGCCCAACCGGAACCGAGGGGTTTCATGGGCTCATTTTTGAAACGGCCGTTTCTCCTTTCCAGTTGGCAGTAGGACAGGTAGAGCCCCAATACATCTATGCCATCACCATCGTCAATTCATATGGGGGATATACACTGGGGCAAATGTGGGCCGATCCACTCAATCCGGACCGCATGGCAACGGATAGACGAGGTGGCGGGGGCTTTCCCGTCGGCACGGTATTTTGCAAATTGCTGCTTACTACGGCGCCAACCGACCAGGTCGACTATCTTGAAAATCCCATTGAATGGACTGCCTACATTCTGGCCAATCCTGAGATTGTTTACAGCAATCCTGAAGCATTGACACGAAAGGTAGGAACCGTTCGCCTGCTGCAAATGGATTGGATGGTGCGTGATGACCGGGCCGAGGAGACGGGTTGGGTGATGGGCACGTTTGTCTACAACGGCACTTTGGACAATGATATGCTTTGGGATAATCTGGTTCCCCTGGGTTTGCAGTGGGGCAACGATCCGGAAAATACTGAAAACCGCATTACCCCCTACCCGGCATTGGAAACATTTATTAATCCTGATCTGGAAGAAACCATCATAAATCCTTCAGAAGATGTACCACCGATGCACCTGGGTTGGAACGGCCGTTTAAACGGACCGGCCGACCTCAATACGTCCTCATGCATGGCCTGCCACGGCATTGCCGAATTCCCTATGGTAACCCCGCTGGTCGCTCCGGGAATGGTACCGGCGCCGGGCGCCCAACCGGCTCAACTTCCCCCTTCACAGGGCGGCTCCGACGCCTGGATGGTCTATTTTCAGAATTATGGTGCGGCAACTGCTGTTGATCCCGATTATGCTACTTCCACTGACTTCTCACTCCAGGTGGGCATGTCCTTAGCTAATTTTTATGCCTGGGTGGATCAACAGGTTGGCGGCGAATTTGCCCAGGAGTATGAGCAAGTCGTCCATCCGATCAATCGTGGTGGTCAATAACCCAAATTTGTATCCGGATTTCTATCCTTTCGCAGCTACAACTGAAAAATCAGGCAGCATCTATTGTTGATTGAAATCGCAATGATGTTTCATGACAGCCTGTTTCATTACCGTTCCAACTTGTTCATTTGATGAATCCACCCGAGGAGGAAAAATGAGTCACACAGTGTCCTTTTATCTAAATGGCAAAGCCGTTTCGATTGAGAACCCGGCGCCGGATCTGCTCTTAATCGACTATCTGCGCTCACCAGAAGTTGCCCTTGCCGGCCCCAAAAAGCCATGCGGTGAGGGGGGCTGCGGTGGCTGCACTGTTATCCTGTCGCGCTGGGATGAACAAAATAACAGGCCGGAGCACCGCGCTATCAATTCCTGCCTCAGACCGGTTTGCGCACTGAGCGGGCTTGTTGTGACTACAGTGGAAGGAACCGGCGCGGTACGTAAACCAGACTCGAAATTCTTGCAGCATACTCTGAGTACCTCTCGGCACGCAGCACCGATTGGGGAACACCACTCACCTGTTATAGAGGAAGCGAAAACGGCCGTTGAAGAAAAACGCCGCTCCGTTCAGGCTGCCATCAAGAAAACCCTGGCCCAACAAAGCACACCACCCAAGGTCAAGCACGTAGGACAAGTCGCTCAGCATCCTTCTGAACATTCCCATAAAGGGATGAATCCGGTTGCCCATTGCCTGGCCATAAACAATGGCAGCCAATGTGGTTACTGCAGTGTTGGCTTTGTGATGAATATGTCTGAATTTATCACCAATCATCCCCACGCCACCAAAAAGGAGATTGAAGAAGCGTTTGACGGAAACCTTTGTCGCTGCACTGGCTACCGGGCAATTCTCACAGGCATGAAGACATTTGCCTCAGACTGGGATGATGATGACGAAAAAGAACGAATGAAATGTTACGAAGATGATGTTATTGCCTCCCAGCTGCCTGCGGCCGTTTCAATCCCTTTTCCAAAAGAGCGCAATTTCCAGGTGCAGCCCATCGCCACCGAAAGTGAAACTCAACGTTGGCTCACCCCCACGTCTCTGGACGAATTGGCAGCGATGATGGTTGAACATAGAGACGAAAAGCTCCGTTTAGTTCATGGAAACACCTCGATCGGCGTCTACAAGGAAGAATACCCTACCACCAATCTTTTTATCGATATTCGCCTTATTCCTGATCTGCACAAGGGTAGCCATATGAATGATGAAACGCTGAAAGTTGCCGCCGGCACCACCTACAATGATTTCATCGAACTGCTAGCTGAACAGTTGGCAGCCAACCCAACATCTACGCTTGGCGCTTTGGATTTTATGGCGCGCCGCACCGCCGGACGCATCGTGCGCAACGCCGCCTCACTAGGCGGCAACACCATGCTGGTATTAAAGCACATTGCCAAGCACAGTGGGGCTCCCTTCCCCTCAGATTTATTTACCACCCTGGTGGCCATCGAGGCCGGTATCACCTATCTTGTCCTGGAATCCGCCGCTGAATTTGAGATTGTCACGTCCACCGCCGGCGAACTTGTTGATTATGTGTGCCAGGATCCGTCGTTCGCCGACCGGCTCGTCCTCCTGGCTTACAGTCTGCCAGTGAACCGGTATGATGATGTGGTTCTGGCCCAAAAAGTTGCGCTACGTGAAGTCAACGCGCACAGCATTGTCAATGCGACAACACGGTTCACGTTTAGTGACAACTGTCACGTCGAAGAGGTTCACCTGGTGTTTGGCGGTATTTCCCCTTATCCCTGGCAGGCCAGGGCCACAGAGATGGCCATGCAGGATGAAGAACTGACCCTGGAAAATATCGGCGAACTGGCCGGTATGCTGGCTGAGGAGGTGCGCGAGCAGTTAAAAAATGAGCGCGATCGCATGGCAGAAGTGCCGGATGAAGGCTTCACTGAGGAATACCGTGTTCAGTTGGCCGTTGCCTTCTTTTACAAGGCTGTTGTCAATGCCCTGCTGGCCAGAGGGGCCAGCGTGCCGGATCAGTTGCGGTCCAGCGGGGAAATTAAATGGGGCAATTGGCCGGTCAGCAAGGGCAGGCAGTATTACAGTGATAAACAAGATTTCAAGGCTCCGGTTGCCCTGCCGTATATAAAGAATACGGCCGTTTACCAAACATCCGGTCAGCTACACTACACCCATGAACTGGCTGTACCCCCCCTGACCGCCAACGGCGCCTTTGTACAGAGCAAGCGGGCGCTGGCCAATTTCCACTTCGTCATTCCCGGCGCAGACGGAACAAACGTCACGCCCAAAACCCTGCGCAAGCATTTGAGCAGCTATGCACCTGCATCCTTTATTGATCTCATCACCCACGAAAATATTAAAAATGGAGGGATTAACCTGCAGGGGATGGGGCTGGATCAGCCGCTTTATGCGGTGGATATGGTGAGCTATGTGGGCCAGACCATTGCCATGGTTCTGGCCAAGACCGAACAGGAAGCGATTCGCATTGCTAAATATGTTACAGACCACTGCGTTGCCTATTCCAGGCCCCAAAAACCGTGGACCGGAAAGTGGCGCGAACCGATCATTGATTTGCTGGATGCCATCAAGAAAGGCAGCATTTTCCCCGACGCTCCGAAGGCGGTTCCCTATGTTTCACACATCTGGAAGATTATCCGGCCTGGCAGCCAGTTTGATTGGGTTGATAAAGACAAAGAACCGCTGGATCGGTCGATTGAAGTGTGCGAAGTGAAGGTGGGCAGTGCACCCTGTAAGATTGTCAAATCGACACAGCTCAACGGGGGGCAGGCGCATTTTTATATGGAGCCCCAGGGCTGTATTGCCATTCCGGTAGACGAAGGCCGTATCGTCATGCGTCCCTCGACGCAGAGCCCAATGGCGATGCACCAGACAACCGCCATGGCGCTTGCCCTGCCGTATCATCATGTGGAGATCGATATTGCGCCGGTAGGGGGCGGATTTGGCGGCAAGACGGAGCAGACGCGCTTTGTGACCGGAGCAACGGCCGTTGCCGCCAAAGCCACAAAGCGCCCCGTTCGC
>CALBTC010000286.1 GCA_937967805.1 uncultured Anaerolineaceae bacterium | reverse complement strand
TGGCCGATCCCGATCATGAAGTGGCCGAAACGTACGGCGTGTGGGGCGAAAAGAAGATGTATGGCAATAGCTACATGGGCATCATCCGCAGCCACTTTGTTATTGATGAAGACGGCCGTTTTGCCGACGAGCAAGTCAAAATCAGCCCGAAAGATAGTGTGGCTAAAGCGGTGAAGTTTTTAGAGGCGTGATGCGTGAAACGTGAAGGAAACGTCGCGCATCATCTTTTGCTTCATGGTTCTACATTCACCGTGATGGGCAAAATGAAACGGCCGTCTGCCACCGTCTCGCCTGCCCCATTTTGCACCGGCAGACGATCAAATTGTTCGGGCACCGGCTGGCTGTAAAAACCAACTGCCAGCCGGTAACTGCCCGGCGGCACGTCCGTGAGCGGCAGCGTGATGGTGTCACTGACCACCTCGCCGGCCGTCCATTGGCTGGTAGGGTAGCTGCCGTAGCGGGGCGGGCTGTCGCTTTGCAGCAGCGGCGCCCCGCCCGAGCCGGCGTCAATCAAATGGACAAAGCGGGTGTAGTCAGTTCGGCCACTTTCCAGCGCCTGCCAGACGAGCGTCAGGTCTAAAGCCCCGTCAGTCTGACTGAACTGATAGCCTTGCAACTGAATTTCTTCGCCGAAGACGGCCGCTTCCCACACAATCCCCTCCGGCAAATTAAACACCGGCACTGTTGGTCGGAAAAACAGGCCCGATTCGGCTTCCACCAGATCGCCTAGCCGTCGAGTGAGAACGGCCGTATTTGGTTCCGCCACATCATACAGTTGAGCCACGAGGACAAACGGTCGTTCGTGCGGCTCTTCTGGTGGGGGCAAAGGGATTGTCAGCCAATCGTAAACCCATTTCCCGGCGGGCCAGCCGCTGCTGGGCAGAAAGCCGTAGCCCGGCTGGGTGTCCACCACGCGTACAAAACGACCCTGGGCATCCGTCAGGCGCAGGGCGACATTGTAGTTTCGGCTGAGCGGCTGTGGCGTAAACCAGGCCAACTGCACCGTGAGCCACCCGTCGCCGGTTTGCGGCACGCCAACGCCTCTCACCGTGAGTTGCTCAACCTCAGGCAGCGCAGTGGCCGCCGGCAGCACGCGGACCGGCGATAAAAAGAGGGCGCTGCGGCTGCGGCCCGATGGGGTGAGGGGACGGCCGTCTACCACTGTCAATCGAGGTACAAACAAACCGGCAGGCGCATCCGCCGGCACAGCCAGCTCAAAAACGGTTGAGGTTGTGTTTCCCGGCACCGTTTGCGGCGCAATGGCGGGCGGCTGCAATTCGGGTTCGGCGGGCCAGTTGATTGCCGGGAAGAATAGTTCCAGCGTGGCCGCCGCCGGTGGCGCATCCCACCCAAGCTCTATACGAAGCGTTTCGCCCGCCTGAACTTCTGCGGGCACTGCGGCGGCTTGCAGCGTCACCCCGCTGCTGAAAGCTACACCCTCCGGTTCGGGATGCAAAAAGCCCATCTGCACAAAATCCCAGGTTTGCAAATCGCGCGGCAGCGTTGGCTCCGGCCAGAGCCGCACCACGACTGCCAGCAGGAGCAGCCCGGCCACGGCCGCAGCCGTTTTACGATTCAGCCAACTTTTACTCGGCCGGAGCAGCCAAATCGTGAGCAGCAGCGCCAGCAGCGACGCCACCTCAGCCGCCAGCCGCACTGGCGTGCCGCCCAGTCGCAACGTGATTTCATGCGCTCCCGCCGGTACATCCAGCTCGATGAGCCCGCTGCCGGCAGACGGCCGTATCGCCACCACTTCACCATTCAGTACAGCTTCCCAGCCTGGCCAATGCAAAATGGGAAAAATGAGGGTGCTGGAAACGGCCGTTTCCACCGACCAACGCTGCACATCCGTGCGTTCATCTACCAGGCTGGCAGAAACCAGCTCGCCGGCCAGCGGGATCACCTGCCAACGCTCGCCGCTGTTGAGCCAGGTGCTGGTATACGGCCGTGGCTGCACCGTCGGCGGCAAATATTCAAAGCTGATAGTGGTGCCGATGTTGCCCGTGAACCATTCGTATTGGGCCAGGGATTCGGCCGTGACGTCCGCGTCGGTCAGCGGCAGATGATCGGGATTCAGCCGGCCCAGACTGCTCACCAGCAGCAGCGCAATGAGAAGCAGCGTCCACCAATGCGGTTTGGGCAGCGCCGCCGCCAATGCGCCCACCGCCAGCGCCCCGCCAAACGCCTGCACCGACAAAAAGCGCCACGGGAACTGGGAAAAAGCCAGCAGCGGCAAATGCTCCCACAGCGGTGCGGACAGTGGCATGAGCATAAACGTGCTCACGACGATCGTGAGCAAAATAAAGATGGCTGGAACAATCATCGCACGACGCTGCTTAAACCAGAGCCACGCCAAGACCAGCAATCCAGTGAGGATAACGGCCGTTTGCACCAACCCCATGCGAAACGCTTCCCGGTTGACGACACTGTAATCAACAAAAAAGGTGGATTGAGCAAGAGGAAATTCGGCCGTGCCCAAAAAATGGTTGCTGTAATGAAAATAGCCGCTCGTTACCGTATCCAATTGGGCCAGCGACTGCTCCGCCAGCGCCGGCACAAAAAACCAGGCAGCAAGGGCCAGGGCTAGAAATAATCCAAGAGTGAGATTGGAGATTGGAGATTGGAGATTTCTCTTTTCACTTTGCGATCTTTGCGTTCTTTGCGGTAAAAGCCAACGTAGCAGCATGTAAAGGAGCAAAAAGGGCGAAAAAATAAGGGCAGAGATGTTATGGCTGAGGATAAGCGCCGCGTAGGTCAGGGCAAACAGCGCCACCTGCCGCCGCCCGCCGCCAAACAGCCCGTCTGCCGCCAAAATGACCAGCGGGTAGAAGGCCATTGCCCAAAACTCGGCCAGCGAATCGCCGCGCACGTAGACGTTAACCAGGTGGAACGGGGCCACGGTGTAAGCCGCTGCCGCCAGCAAACCGGCCCACCGGCTGCCAAACCAGCGCCGCGCCAGGGCAAACATTCCCCAGCCGGCCACCAGGTACCCCAGCAAGTGCGACAGGTGAATGGCCCGCACAAAGCCAAAGCCGAGCAGCCGGAACAAAAACGTTATGTAAATCGAGAGGGGGGCGTAAAAGTTGTAGAACGGATAGCCGTAGCCGTAGTTGGCATCCGGCATCCAGCGCACGGGGAAATGGCCATCGAAGACGGCCGTTTCCAACTGGTGCAAGCGCTGCAATAAAAATGGACTGTCCCCACCGCCGCGCGTGTTCAATAAGCCAGGCTGAGCAAGTTCCGGCCAGGCTGCTGCCAGGGCGATGAACAAAATTGCCAGCCAGCCAGCCCAACTGCCGGCAAACCAGCGCGCGTGCGACTTTTCATTCACAAAGCATTACTTTTCCGGTTCTGGCTCCAATCGGCCGCCGCGGACGGTACCGCCCAACACCAAGCCGGCGCCAATCAGCACCAGGTTTTTAATGATGTACTGACCTTCCAGCGTGAGGCCGTAGGGAAACTGCGTCCAGACAGCCTCCGGCAGCACCACCAGCGGCAGCGCCGTACCCGGCATCTGCATAAAAAGCAGCAGCAGCGTCAGCCGCATAAATATGCCGAACATCAATCCCAAACCGATGGCCATCTCCCACACGGCCAACACCGGAATAAACCAGTCCGGATTGACAAAATAGGTGGTGTTACGCACCAGTTCTTCTGCCGGACTCAAGCCCGGAAACAACTTGAGCGCGCCAAACCAGAAAAAGACAACACCCAGTCCAATCCGCATGATAACCAGGCCGTACCTGGCCATCCAAAAGGTAATGCGCCGGTCCGTTTTGTCAAACCACGTTTGAAATTCCTCGCCAAAAAGTGAACCGTTCATAATTCATCCTACAATGACCCGAACAAGTCAACATACAACAATTATCAGCAGCAGATTGCGCAGATCAAACAGCTTTTATCTACCTCCTCTGCGCAATCTTCAGTTTATCATCTTGCCTGTTACGACAGAATTCAGCTAATAAAATATTAAGCGGTACGGCGCAGCACAACAAACAGAATACCACCCAGCAAGATAACGGCTACTATCAGCACAATCAATCCACTATAAGACGCCAATGTTGATCCTTCTTCAGGCGACTCCACGGTTTCCGGCAGTTGGTCCGCCGCGGCCGTGGGCTCAACTGTGGCAGCACCGGCATCGGCTACGCTGTCGGGCTCAGCGGCATCACTCTCCATACGCAGGCGGCTGCCAAACTGAACGCCTGCCGTTTGCCCCTCGGCCACGGTGACGCTGGTATTGGGCGCGGTGGTCATCTCCAGGGGGCCAGGCACAACCTGCTCAATCTGGTAAACGCCCGGCTCCAGCCCTTCGAAGCAAACAGCCTCGCTAGTGCCGGTAGAGATCGCCTGGCCAATTACCTGGCTGCCGCTGGCCACGCGGAAGGCGACACTGCCCATGTATCCTTCATTGGCATCGAGCTGGCCGTTGCCATTGTCATCGGCAAAGGCGTTGACGCAGACGGTGGCTCCGGCGGGCGGTTCCGGGGTGTTGGTGGGGATTTCGGTGGGAACGGCCGTTTCCGTAGGCACCAGCGTTGCGGTCGGAATCGGCGTATTGGTCGCCGGTGGCGGTGGCGGCGAAGTCGGCTGCGGCAGCGGCGTGTTGGTCGGTGGCGGACCTACTTCAATCAGTTGGGCTGTATCAAACCAAACGTCCAGATGAGCCCGGCACTGGTTTACCCCTTCCAATCCATAATCAGCCGCCGTAAAAACGGTCACCTTATCGCCTGTGGCCGTTACCTCTACCGAGGCCTGCTGCCACTGATCGTGCGGCTGAATGAAGCCGCTCCACTTCACGTCGCCATCGTTCCACACACCGCTGCCGTTGGGATCGATGCCGACCTGCACATCCATGCGCAAGCCACCTTCGGAGGGTGCCGGATAGTTTTCGTTGGAGCCGCGTCCTCTGGCCCAAACGGTAAAGCGATAGGTGCTGCCGGGCGTGACGTTTACCGTTTGCAGCACGCCGCCTGCCCAGGTGTCCCAGGAGTTGCCCACATGCTGTGAGGCTGAACCGGAATTAATCAATGGCGCACTAATCGTTTCCGCATTCCAATGTGGCTCTTTATGGTACCCTTTGGTGCAGTCATCAAACTTATCGGCGCTGCTGACGCGGAACCAGCGCCCCCAGCCGTTGGCGGAGCCATCACTGTTGTAGGGCAGTTCAAAGCCGGGGTTTTGCAGCAGATTGGTTTGCGCTGCGCTGCGCTGTACCTGGCTGCCCATCGCCAACAGCAGCAAAACCAGTATTATGAGTTTCAATCCACTTTTATTCATTACCCACCTCTCCCTCAGTCGCCCTCATCTGATGGCGATCTGTGTTGTTTTTTATGTTCGTTTACGGCTAAGCAAAACGGCCGTACCAATTAATAATATGCCGATCAGAATCCCTGCGCCAATAAAAAACGGCCGTCCGATATCATTCTCATGAGCGGGTGGCGTCACCAAAATTAACGCCTCCGGCGTCTCATTCCCTGCGTCACCACCGATGATCGCTGCCGGTTGTGTAGGGGGAACGGCCGTCGGCACCGGTGTCGCGCCAATCAAACCGCCAAAACCCAGCATCACCTGATCGCCGGCGTTCAGAATCACCGTCCGGTTGCCGCTGTTGGTGAGCGTTTCGCCGCGCCCCACCGACCGGGTAATCTGGTAATCGCCCGGGGCCAGGTCCGTCAGGCAGTACGGCTCCGAAATGCCGTCGGTGACGTAATTGGCCACGACCGATTCGACCGTGAAGACGGTAAAAGCTACCCCAGCCTGCAGCGGTTCAGATGGTTCCCGCTCGCCGTTGCCATTTTCATCGGAGAAGGCAACCAGGCAAACGGCCGTCACCGGCCCGGGCTGCAGCGTGTTGGTGGCGGTGGGCGGTTCACGCGTGGCCGCCAATGTAGGCGAAGCCTCTGGCGTGGGTGTGGCCGCCACAATGCCCACAATCAGGCGGTCACCGGGCTGGATGAGCGCGTCCTCGGTTAAATTGTTCAGCTCGAGCAATTCCGTTAAGGAAATGCCGGCGCGGACGGCGATAGCCCACAGAGAGTCATTGGGCTGAACGATGTCATAGATAATGCCTTCGGCATCCGGCGTGGCGGTGGGCAGCGTTTGCGCCTGCAAAATAGGTGGTGATCCTGCCCACAACAACAGAACGCTGCTCAAAAAGCAGCCAAGCAAAACCAGGCATAACCACTGCTGTTTTATCCCCATTTTGCCCTTCCTCAACAACGCTCTCCACACGAATAACTGACGTTCCGACTACAGTGGTGCCTGGCACCGCCAATAACATTTTTAAGGCACTAATTGCCACCCGTCCCCTAAAACAGTGCCATTATCTCCGATGACCGGCAGCCGGTCTAGCGTAGCAGGATCATACAGCCCGACGCGAATGGTGTGAATCGTGGCATCGAATGGCTCTGGTAAAGTTAAAATTCGCTGCTCGTGAACAGCTTGCTCCGGCCGCCACCAGTGAGGGAACCAATAAACGCCGCCCGGTGGCGCATCGGCCTGCGTAAGCAAGGTATCGCTGTTTAACAAGTGCAAAAAAGCGATCTGGCTGGGCAGTGCATCGTTCGTTTTTTGCCAGATCAGGTCAACCTGCACCGTTTGTTCATTTAGCAGCGTGATAGCCCAACTCTGCAGCAAGAAGGCATCGCCAAAGTTTACCGGCTGCTCCAGACCAGCCGCAGCGCTGCTGGCATAACGTACATACAGCGGATAAGGTTCCGGCTCCAGGTCACCGCGGGCAAGACGGCCGTTCCGCACCATCACCACCTCTGCATCCGCCAGCAAACGCGGCACAAACGCCAGATCGCCAAACGGCCAGGCGTACAGGCTTATGGGCTGGCCCGGCGCGGCGGGCGGCAGGCCATTTTCCGGGCGGTAAAAGATCACGTCTTCCAGATCGGCCAAAAAGGGAATGCTGGGCCACCCTTTTTGCGTTGCTTCGTCCCAAAACCAGCGATCGAGGTAAACGGCCGTTCCCCCCGCTTCCTTATTCAACTGCTCTGCCAACTCCGTTGCCGTTGCCTCAAACAACAGCTTAGTATCAGACTGCTTGCTGTAATTGACATAATCGCGTGCTGTAAGCAGCAAGCTCCCCGCGATGAGTACCGCCACCAACCCACCACGCATTATTTGAGGCAACTGAGACCAGCGCCACAGCCAGGCCAATCCCAACGCGGGCAAAAAGATGGCGGCCGGCAAAATGCCCACGGCGCGCAAAAAATGGGGCGCATCTTCGGCCAAAATGGTGACGCCCAGCATGATCGTGGTCCACAGCAGCACGGCCGCTGCCGCCGGCCTGCGCCAATGGTGCAAACACCAAATCACCCCCAGCACAAACGGAACCGCCATGAGCCAATCAAACAACGGCCGTCCCGCCGGATTGTGCCGTAAAATGGTGTCGCCGCGCCAAAAAAACAGCCCCAGCGACTGCCAGGTATGCCGCCACAGCGTGCCCCAAAAATCGCCGTGGTTGATGGCCGAGTTCAAAATAGAAACCTGGTCGGCGCGGCCCAGCAGCAGATCGGGATTTTGCAGATAGAAAATGGCGAGAGGGAGGAGGGTGACGGCCGTTCCCAACACAAACCAGCCCACCCCGCGCCGCAATCGCGCCCGCCGTCCCTGCCAGAGCAAAAACGCAGCCAGCGCCAGCAGCAGCAGCGGCGTAAAACGAATCGCCAGGTAGGTATAAAAGCCTAAGCCATAGGCCACCCCCGCCGCCAGCCACCAGCGCGGCTGGTTACGCCGGTACGCTTCCGTGCCCAGCCAAAAGGCCAGCGCCAGCACGGCCGGCAGCAAAATGGTGCGCAGTCCCAACCGGCTCAGATGCACCGGCCACAGCGTAATGGCCCACAGCCAGGCCGCCAGCAGCCCCACGCGCCGGCCAAACCAGCTTTGGCCCAATTTGTAAACCAGCAAGGTGGACAGGCTGCCCACCACGGCGGCAGCCAAACGCACCGCCAGCACCGTACGGCCAAACAGGGCCACGCTCAACGCCGTCAGGGTAATGTAGAGTGGCTCGCGCCCGTTGTTGGCGGTGAAAAAGATGGCCGGCTCTCCCGCCAGCACCCTTAGCGCATCCAGTCCGTTAAACGCTTCATCCCGGTACAGACCCGGTGGCCAGCTTGCCAGATTGTAGACGCGCAGGAAAACGGCCGTGCCCACGGCCAGGAGTAATAAAGCCCATCCAACTGTGGACGGGCTTGGGCGCTTTTTATAGGGGGTGTGCATAAGTGGCCTGTTTGTCAAAACGTGGCAAGTATAGCAAAATAGCCTCTTGCGTCAACCAGCACAGCGGGGGCGAGAAACAAACTTTCCAAACCACAAAATATATACATGGCAAACAATTTTTTGAAGGAATATCCACAGATTACACAGATTACGCAGATAAAAAATCAGTGCGCAATCTGCGCAAATCTGCGTAATCTGTGGACAATCGTATGAAAGTTTTGATGCTGTCGAAGGCGTGTCTGGTTGGATCGTATCAGACCAAACTGGAGGCAATAGCCCGCCACGAAGATGTAAAGCTCACCGTAATTGTACCGCCCGTCTGGTATGACCCGGCAGGCCCGGTTAAGCTGGAACGAGCCCATACCGAAGGGTATCAACTGCTGGTCGATCCAATTCGCTTTAACGGCCAGTTCCATACCTACTACTTCCCTAAGCTCAAGCAGCGTCTAACGGCCGTTCGCCCCGACGTGGTACACATCGACGAAGAGCCTTACAACCTGGCAACCTGGCTGGCGCTGCGGCAGGCGCGGCGAGTGGGGGCAAAGTCTCTCTTTTTTTCCTGGCAAAATTTGCGCCGCAGCTACCCGTTTCCTTTTAATCTGCTGGAAAAACAGGTGCTAAACAATATTGATTACGCCATCATGGGCAACCAGGCGGCGGCGGACGTCTGGCGGCAAAAAGGGTATCGTGGCCCGCTGCGCATTATTCCCCAGTTTGGCGTGGATGCCACCCTGTTCCAGCCGCCGGAGCAGCGCGATCCGGGGCGAGGCTTTGTCATCGGCTCAGCCAACCGGCGGTTGGTGCCGGAGAAAGGTGTCGATTTGCTGCTGAGGGCAGCGGCCAACCTGCCCGGTGTGTGGCGGCTGCATATTGCCGGAACTGGCCCGGAACGGCCGTCCCTAGAAAACCTCGCCCGCCAGTTAGGCATCTGGGACAGGGTGCAGTTTGACGGCGTGGTCACATCCGCTCAGATGCCTGGCTACTTGCAGCAGTTAGATGCGCTGGTGCTGGCGTCGCGCACGCTGCCCAATTGGAAGGAGCAGTTTGGCCGCGTGCTCATCGAGGCGATGGCTTGCGAGGTGGCCGTGGTGGGGGCCAACAGCGGCGAGATTCCCAACGTCATCGGCAAGGCGGGCCTCGTCTTCCCGGAGGGGGATGAGCAGGCGCTGCACCAACAGTTGCTCAGCTTGATGCAGTCGCCCACGCTGCGGGATGAGCTGGGACGGAACGGCCGTCGGCGCGTGTTGACCCATTACACCCAAAGTCAAATCGCCAGCGAAACGGTGACAGTTTATCGTGAGATGCTCAACGCAGCGTTGTAAAAAATCCAACCATTAACCAAAGCCTAACATTGATCCAAAATTGTAAACAGGACTATAACAAATAAGGTATACTACCGTTCATGAGTGATGCTGTACCTCAAGCAAGCGAACCCAATGAGCAATCAACCACACCGCCGCGAAAAAAGCGGCGGTCGGTGCGTATTGCCGGGTTGCTGCTGATCATTTTTTCGGTGCTGGTTGGCTGGTTTTTGCTGGTTGCCTTTTTGGGCTGGCAGAGCGGACAGCAGGCGCTGCAAGACAAGCAGCTTGCCCAGCTAGAGCGGCAAATCACCCTGGCAGAAGAAAATATTGCCCAGGGCAATTACCAGCTGGCGCTGACGCGGCTGGAATGGGTGCTGGAGCGGGATTCCGGTTCGACCCAGGCGCTGTTACTGCAAGAGCAGGCATTGGCCGGCATTGGCGCCACGCCGGAACCGACGCCGGTAACGGCCGTTACCGTCACCCCTGCCTCAACCAGACTGCCTACCGCCACGCCCGGCTCCATCGGCAGCCCCAGCGATGAACTGCTGCGCATTCAGCGCCTGGTAGCCACCAAATATTGGGAAGAAGCCCTGCCCGCCCTCATTGCCTTTCAGCAGCAGTTCCCCAGCTTCGAGCGGGAAGAAACCGACCAACTGCTTTATGATGTCTACATGAATTATGGATTGGACCTCATTACCGGGGAGAAGGTGGAGCTGGGCATCTATTATTTGACGCAGGCTCAGCGGCTGGGAAATTTACCCCAATCGGCGCGCGATTACCAGACGTGGGCCGAGCTTTATACGCAAGGCATCTCGTTTTACGGGGTCAATTGGGACGCATCGGCTTATTATTTTCGGGATTTGTGTCTGGCAGCGCCATTTTACCAATCGTCCTGCGATCATCTTTTTACGGCCCTGGTTTCTTTGGGAGACCAGTACGCCTTTGCCCAGGATTGGTGCCCGGCGCAAAATTTGTACGACGAGGCAAGCAGCTACCAGACAACGGCTGAATTAAACAATAAACGCACCGAGGCTCAGGAAAACTGTCTTTTGGCCACGCCCACGCCTTCAGAACCTATTACCGATACGGTGCCCATTACGGACACCGCTCCATTTGTGGGAGAACCTTTTGTATTACCTACGGAGACACCAGAAGCTCCATAAATCATAGGTAGCTATACAGGTTTTGCCAGAGAGACCCGAAGGGTTTGATGTTCTGAAAAGTTATCTGACTTAAGGCAAAATCCTTCGGGTCTGTGTAGTCATAATCATTGTATAATTTTATTCATGGCTGAAAAAGGTGAAGCGCTCAGCGACCGGGAACTCGAGGTTCTGCAATGTGTCATTGATGGCGCTGGCAACAAAGAAATCGCCGCTACCTTAGTGATTAGCGAAAATACAGTGAAGGTGCATCTGCGCAATATTTACACCAAACTGGATGTTAATTCGCGCACGGAAGCCACGACGGCCGCTTTGCAACAGGGTCTTGTGACCCTTGAAGGCATCACGACGGAAAATAATGATTCCGAGCCCGAACCGGTTGCTGAATCAGAAACGGCCGTTACCCCCTCTATCCCACCAACCATACACCAAACCGAACCCGCCCCCCGTCCTGCCTTCTTGCCACGACGCATTGCCCTGGTTGGTTTAATGTTGGCTGTGCTGCTAGCCGCCGTCTTCCTGGCATACCAGGCGTTTGACGAAGCTAACAATCCAATGCCTACACCGGAACCTTTTGCCGAAACGGCCATCACCAACGATTGGCTGCAAAGCCGTCCGCTGCCTGCTGCCCGCACCAACATGGCGCTCGTCGGTAGTGGACTCAATTTGTACCTGATTGGGGGTGAAACGGAAGCGGGTATCACCAACACCGTTTTGATCCTGCAAACGTCTGAACTTGCCTGGCGGGAAGGCACGGCCAAGCCGACGGCCGTTACCGAAATCAGCGGCACCGAGCTGTTTGGTGAGATTTATATCCCCGGTGGCAAGCTGGCCAATGACGAGCCGACCAATGTGGTGGAAGTGTACAGTCCGGCCAATGACAGTTGGCGCCTGGCCACGCCGCTGCCCACGGCCGTTTCTGGCGCGCTGGTACTCTCGGACGGCAGCTTTATTTATTTGTTTGGCGGTTGGGATGGAGAAACCTACCTGGCAGACGCTTACCGTTTTGATCCGGTAGCCAACAGTTGGCAAATATTGCCCGACATGCCGATGGCACGCGCTTTTGCCGCGGGCGGTGTGGTTAAAGGCAAGTTGTACGTGGTGGGCGGGTATGATGGGGAACGGCCGTTAAGCGAATGCGCCTTCTTTGACCCTGCCACGCCTGGCGACGAACCCACTGTGACTGGCGGCAGTTGGCACAGCTGCGCCGATACCTTGCTGCCCCGTGCTGGAGCCAGCGCCGCAGGTGTGTTCAACAAACTGTATCTGTTTGGCGGTGGTGCCTTTAGCCAGGAATCGATCACCTACAGCGAATCCTACAATCCCGACGCCGATCAATGGTCGGTGATCAACACGCCGCCCCTGGACGAGCAGCCTGGCTGGAGCCATCTGGGCATCACCAACATCGAGACGAACATTTATGCTGTGGGGGGGATGCGCGGCACCCAGGCTTCGGCCGAAACCTTTGTCTACCGCCCGCTGGCTTACCAGACCTTTATCCCCATCGCCCCGGTAGAAAGCGGCGGCCCTTAACGACTCATAACTTCGTTAAACGCATCGGCAAAGAACCAGGTAATGATTTTAGCCTCGGCCCAGGGGGTGAGCGCTTCGATGAGCTGTACGCCAATGGGAGTGGCCATTGCCGCTTCGAAACTCACTTTGGACGTGAAATACAGCTCAAACATCAGGTGAAAGCGGGATTCGCCACCTGGCTTGTGGGCGATGCGGCTCACTTCGCGCCGTACCAGCCCTGGCAACTGCTCCGCCAGCGGCAGATGGGTCTGGTTGAAAAATTGTTCCAGCATCTCCTCGTCATCAACGCGGCGGTAAATGGTGACAAATTTGTACATGAAATAACCCAAAATCAAAGATTCAGCAGATTAAACAGATAAAATAAATCTTTCCAATCTGCGAAATCTGTTGATAACGCTTGCTTTTTCTCAGTGTGCCTGATGAATGCGTTTATTGCCAGACGGCCGTTAACCGGCGCTTCAATTCTTGCCGCTGCTGTTGATATTCCTCTTCCTCTATCTCGCCGGCTTCATATGCGTCGTCTAATTCGGCCAACGCTTGCAGCAGCGCCGTTTTGTCATCGCTGGGGGATGGAGCTGGTTTACGGCGTGGGGCAGGAGCGGCAGCGGGCGGCTGGCTCATTGTCACCGAATCCGTTTGGGCCGCAGGAGTGCGCCAACGCTGCACCAGGAAGAATCCGACGGCCAACATGGCCGCCAGGGCCACGCCACCAACGATCAGTTCTGTGGTCTGATTGCGCACCGGCAAGGTATTACCGGCTACATCGGTAACTTGGGTGGGACGGCCGTCCAGCGTCAGGTTAAGGGCATCGGCAGTCGCCAGCTCAGTATTGACATAACTAACAAAAGAGCCGCTGCCGGTTGCCTGTGCCCCCTGCGACACCCAGCTCTCACCGGTGATGGTAACGCCGGCATCAGCCATGATGACGCTGGCGCTGGTCACCGGGTACTCCAGGGGATGGGCCAGCATCAGGCCATCGTCATAGGGCAGATCGTAGCTGACCAGCAGGTTCAGGCCGCCGGAACCGGGGCGCAGCGGAACGGTATCGGCCCAGCCGGTGCCGGTTTGAATGAATTCGGTTGCCGGAATGAAGCTGTCTAACGAGGTGCCAAAGCCACGCTGAAAACCGACATTTTCGGCCCCGGCAGGCACGCCCACCTCAACCGTTCCTTCGTTAAAATCGCCGCTTTCACCGACAAAAACGGCCGTTGCCAAATTGCTAAACACGTACAGTTCCGAAACCATCAGGCGGCCCTCAGCGAAGGTGAGAATCATGTGCAGCCGGTCGATGGCGATGACAGACGGGTCCGTGGTGGTGTCGTAAACAAACAGAGGCATTTGGGCTTGCGGTTCGGCATTAGATACCTGGACGGCGTTGCTGTTGAAGGTGAGATCGCCGTAAGCCACATCGGCCAAAAAGACCCAGTCAGCCGGCACGTCTTCCACCTGGAATTCAAAGCTGCCATCTTCATTGATGGGCTTGGTCTCAGAATACATCTCCTCCAACTGCACGGTGAAAGCCCGCAGGCGCACCTCGCCTTCGGTAATCGGCTCGTTGGTGCTGCCGTTAATGACCGTACCGTTAATGGTGGCCAGTTCAACCGGGGCAAAAGCAGCCAGTGGATCGGTGTAGGTGTAGTGGCGGGAACGGCCGTAATCGATCAAGGCCAGCTTCTCCTCGTCAGACAAGCCACTCACATCCACACCCAAAATATCTACGCTCTCCAGCTCTGCCAGAATCATCTCGTTGCTGCGGCTAAACCAGTAATCCAGGCCGGGCCAGCTTTCCACATCGGCCTCCAGTTCGGCAGCCAGCGCCTCGCCGGCGGCTATGTCATCGGGGCGGGTGCTGTAGCTGTAGGCCAGGGCAACCAGGTTCCAGATGTCGGCGTCGTTGAGCGGATCGCTGCTGGCCTGGCCAAAGGGGGGCATCCCGGCGGCTAAATTGCCGTTGCTGATGGCGTCGAACATGGTCGGGGGAACGGCCGTCAGCTTGTAACTCGGATCTGAAAATGCCGTTGGCTCCAAGCCTGCCTGAAGCGCCTGGGGTCCCTGGCCATCTCCCATCTCGCCATGGCAAACCACACAGCGCACATTGTAAATTGCCAAACCCGCTTCGGCGTCCGGCGGCGCGATGGGCAGCGGCATATCTTGTGCGGTTGTAGAGGGGGTGGTCTTGAGGAATAGGCCGGTTAAAGCAAGAACCATGGCAGCTAAAACTGCCAGCAAATGCAGCTTTGCTGAACCAAATAATTTACGCTTTATCATATTTTCTCACGCAGTTTTTGTAGATGTCTTCAGGGTTAGATTATGCCCGCAGTGGGCGCAGAATTTATCGCCGGGGTCGGTTGGTGTGCCACATTGCGGACAAAAACGGGCATGGCCGTTGGCCGGGGCCGCCACCGTGGTCGATGCCGGAGCGGACGCTGGCGGAGCCGTTTTTTGGCCACGCTGCCGGCGCATCCGGGCAATAGCCGCTTCAATTTCAATGTCCACATCCACAGCATCTTCATCCGATGCCGGCGCAAGTTGGGGTGCGCCACCGGCGGCATCAATTGCCTGCAGAACGGCCGTTGCCTGTTCCATCAGTTTGGCGCGCTGAAACGCATGCACCTCGGTCGGAATTTTGCCCGTCTCGTGATCAAAATCCAGCGCCTGGATTTGATCCAGCAAATGCTCTTTCTCTTCCAATAAAAGCTGCTGCTCTGTCAGGGCAGCTTCACCATCATGCGTGCGCAAAAAGGGGCGGGCCACAAACAAGCCCACCAAAGCCAGCAGCGCAACGCCTAGTAATATTGAACCAATAGCCATAATAATCTTCTTTAATCAGCCTTTCTCTGCTAGTAATCGACCGATCACTTCATCCAGTGTTCTGCCGCTGATAGGGCCAATTTGTACATGGGCAATTTCGCCATTTTGATCAATGATGAACGTTTCCGGCACGCCGGTGATCTTGTAATCATTAGAAATACTGGTGCCTAAATCAGGGGCGTGGGGGAAGGAAACGTTGAACTCCTCCATATAGGCAATGGAGTTTGGCTCCACATCAGAGTAAGCTACGCCCACAACCAGAACACCTTGATCGGCATATTTTTGCCAGGCGGCTTCTAGTTCCGGCGTTTCGGCGCGGCATTCGATGCACCAGGAAGCCCAGAAGTTTACAACTAGAATTTGGCCCTGCATCTCATCGAAGGAAACGGCCGTTTTGCCATTCCATTCATATCCTTCAAAAAATTCCAGGTTGAAGGCAGGGGCCATTTCGCCAACTTCGGGGCGGGGGGCGCTGCTTTGCACCAGGCCCCAACCCAGCACGGCCAACAAGCCCAGCACTACTATCCACACAATGATGCTAAGCGGACTGCGACTTGATTTTTGCGGCTGTTCCATCACATCCACATTTGTAATATCACTCATGATTTTTACCTGTTGCGTAATTCCTCTTCCAATCTGGCTTTGTAATCATCGGGCGAAA
>CALBTC010000285.1 GCA_937967805.1 uncultured Anaerolineaceae bacterium | reverse complement strand
GGGGCAAAGTGCTGCTGCCGATTGTTGTGATTAAAAACGGCCGTGGCCCCACAGCTTTATTGGTCGGCGGCAGCCATGGTGGCGAGTATGAAGGCCCGGTTTGCCTGTCAAAATTAGCCAGAGAATTAGAACCGGAGCAAGTACAAGGCCGAATTATCATCCTGCCTGCCTTGAACTTACCGGCTGTCAATGCCGGGCAGCGGATGTCGCCGCTGGATGGGCTGGACATGAACCGGTCGTTTCCTGGGCGGCCCAACGGCACCATTACCCAAATCATTGCCCACTATGTTAATGAAGTTATTTTGCCGCTTTGCGATGCCGTGCTGGACCTGCATTCAGGCGGCTATTCGCTCGACTTGTTCCCGTACATCAGTATGCATTACCTGGAAAACGCGGAGCAGATGGCAGCGACGCGCGCTGCGTTGGAAGCGTTTCAGGCGCCGGTTGGCCTGATCATGGAAGAGTTTACCGGGGAAGGATTGCTGGATTATGCGGTGGAGCAGATGGGCAAGGTTTTTTTGTGTGCCGAGATTGGGGGGAACGGCCGTCTCACTCCCCACACCCTGCAATTAGCTGAAGTTGGCACGCGCAACTTCCTCAAGCATTTACAAATTATTCAAGGAGAAATTGTGTCCTGTGAGGCCCGCAGCCTGCCCCCCATGCGCCTGATGGAAACGCCCGATGCCCAAAATTACCACTATGCCCTGACCAACGGTATTTACGAATCGTTTTTTGACTTGGGCAAAGAAGTGGTAAAGGACCAGCCGCTGGGGCAGATTCATTTTGCCCAGCATCCCGAGAATGAACCCCAAGTTGTGCGGGCCCTTACCAGCGGCATTTTAATTGGCGTACGAGGGCCGGGGTTTGTAGAAACAGGTGACTGCGTTGCGCTCATCGCCCACGATTTAAAATGAACACCAAACGCAAAATCAAGAATTAAGCAGGCCGAGTGTTTTAGCCTTGAGGGCCGCCTGGGTGCGGTCGCGGGTATCCGTTTTTTGCAGAATGTTGGTGACGTAATTTTTAACCGTCCCCTCTGCCAGAAAGAGCCGGGTGGCAATTTCCGGATTGCTCAAGCCTTCGGCAATAAGCTGCAAGATTTCCAGTTCCCGGTCCGACAGCGGTTCGGGTAAGGCAGCTTCCGGTTTGGCCGGGGCAAGTCCGGCAAATTGTGTCAATACCCGCCGCGCTACGGCCGATCCCAGCAAAGCACTGCCACCGGCCACGGCGCGTACGGCCGTAGCCAATTCCTCGCCCGAAACATCCTTCAACAAATACCCTCTGGCTCCGGCGCGTATCCCCTCAAACACGTATTCATCATCGTCAAACGTGGTCAAGATAATGATGTTGGCCGCGGGCCAATCCTGGCAAAGCCGCGCCGTGGCTTCCACGCCGTTCATCTTGGGCATACGGATATCCATCAACACTACGTTGGGCTTGAGTTCGGCATATGCCTGTACCGCCTCCTGGCCATCGCTGGCCTCGCCCACCACGTCCAGATCGCTTTCCAGCTCCAGCAGCGTGCGCAAGCCGTCCCGCATCAGGCGCTGATCATCCACCAGGAGTATGCGAATTGGCTCAGGCATCGGCCGCCTCCACAACGGGCACCGGCAGCTGCATGATCAATCTGGCCCCACCTTCATCCGCGGCACCCAACGTCAGCGAACCACCCAACTGTTTGGCCCGCTCGCGCAAACCAATCAGGCCAAAACGGCCGTCCCTCACTTCATCCCTCAATCCCTGCCCATCGTCAGAAACCGAAAGCGTAATATGGTCAGCATCTGCCGCGATGATAAGCCATGCCTGCCGGGCATTGGCGTGCCGTTGCACGTTGGTCAATGATTCCTGCGCCGCCCGGTACATAGCCAGGCGATGCGCTTCCGGTAAAAGAGGCAGTTCCTCCGGCATGGTGAGGTGAATCGTCAGGCTGGTAGCTTCTTGGAAGGTTTGCACCAGGTGGGTGACGGCCGTTGCCAAAGAGCCATTCAATCCCGCCGCAGCCTCCGGCGACCGCAGCGCCGAAACCGTTTGCCGCAGCTCGGCCAAAGCCTGTTTTATCTGCCCCCGCATCGCCTCAATCATGCCCGCCGACCGCTCCGGATCGATGGGAATGAGCCGTTGGGCACCCTCCAACTGCACCACGGCCACCGTGAGCCGATGCCCCAGCGCATCGTGCATCTCCCGCGCCAGCCGGTTACGCTCCTCGGCCACGGCCAACTGCCGCGCTTGGCTGGTATACGCTTGCAACTGCTCGTGGGCTTCCTGCAAATCGGCCAGCAGTTTCTGGCTCTCCTGTCGCGCCTCGTTGGCCTGGCGCAAAGCGGCGCCAAACGTGCCAAAAAAAAGATAGCCACCCAAGACGGCCACAAAATCGTTGGTGAGGATCGCGTCAAGGGCAAAAAATCCCACAAACCAGGTAACAACAATAAAAATCAGAATCCAAATCAGACCAGGCAGGAGTGAGAGGAACAGCATCGCCTGTGCGCTTAAAACAAAGAGAAACGTAGAGATACCGGCGGCGGCACGCACCGGCAACAGCGCCGAAATTGTCAAGGCAATGACAAGTTGAAAAATTAAATAAAGGTGGACACGCAACGGCCGTTCTTCCAAAAATGCATAAACGCTTAGTCCCACAAAAAAAAGACCAAACAGCACCAAAACTAACGTCCGGTTAGGTGACACTTCCAGTTCGTGCAGGGCCGCTACCAAAACGCCTAACCAGTTAAGATATGCAGCAGCGTTGAGCAGCCAAAAGCTGTAGTTTGAGCGGTGACGAATAGGCATGGTCATGGGTTGATTATAATGCAGAACGGCCGTCTGCCGAACTTTGGCGGGAAGTAGGAGAAGAGGGTTTCAAAATTCATAGAGGGTTTCTTTTTTGACAAGGTGACAAGGTGACAGGGTGACAAGGTGAAATATTATCACTTGCCCACCTGCCATTTTTCACTCACTTACTTTTTGAGGAAAACGGCCGCACCCGCCAAACTCACCACCGTTACTAAACCGGCCAGCGCAGCCAATGT
>CALBTC010000284.1 GCA_937967805.1 uncultured Anaerolineaceae bacterium | reverse complement strand
GAGATGAGCAGCGCCACCACGCCGGCTACGTGCGGGGCGGCCATGCTCGTGCCAGATTTAAGACCATATCCGCCATTGGGCAGTGTCGAAATGATATTTACACCAGGAGCTGAAATGTTTGGCTTGAGGCCGCCATCAAACGTGGAGGGGCCGCGGCTGCTGGAGCCGGCAATTACATCATTGCTGTTCGTTGAGCCGACGGTGAAAGATGCTGGATAAGTTGCGGCAGGATTTTGTACTGTGTCGCAGCCATCTGACCCTTCATTACCTGCCGAATGGACCGTAACGATGCCCGCCGCCCGCACGTTGTTCACTACCCCTCCCAAACTATCCGGCGAGCAGCCTTCAAAAGGGGGGCAGCCCCATGAATTGCTGATGACGTGGGGTGCTTTGCCGGGATCGCCATCGGTCATGGGATCACCGCCGAGTGGGTAAGGGGCGACAAACCATTCATAACATTCGGTGTAGCTGGCAGGGGTGCCATAGCCCTCGTTCATGTTGCGGCAGCCAATCCATTGTGCTCCGGGGGCTACGCCGGTGGCGTTGGCAGCCGCGCCCGGCCAGCCGTCCGCAGTGGGAGCTAAATCGTTGCCCACCATGGTGCCCATGGTGTGTGTGCCATGACTGTAATCATCGCAAGGCTCGGGGGAATTTCCCAGGCAGCTTGCGTTGTTCACATCAATCGCGTCGTGCCAGTTATAGTCATGGTTGGCGCTGCTGCCGTTCCAGCCGCGATACTGGTTGATGAGGGCCGGATGGTCCCAATCGTAGCCGGTGTCTTGCCCGCCGATGACCACCCCCTGCCCGGTAAATCCGGCACTCCAGACCAGATCAACCCGGATTTGGCTTATATTCCATTCCACACCGCTCACGGCGCCAACGGCCGTATCCCCAAACGCCACCTCTGGCTCAGGCCGCAATACATCCAGCGCCACCTGCGGATTGGCATACAGGGTGGCCACGTCACTGCGCTGGGCAATGGTGGCAATGGTATCCAGATCGCCGCGCACCCACACCATGTTGATGATCCAAAACGGCCGTACTTCCGCCACGCCCATCCCAGCCAATTGGGCTAAAAGTGGGGCCTGGGTTTGTTGGGCAACGGCCGTAAGCTGCTCGTAGACAAAAGCGCCTTTTTCCGTTTTGTTCACAATCCCCGCCGCGGCAGACAAATCCGCCTGCACCGCCAGCCGCACCAAAAACTCTGTCTCGGACGCACTTTCTCCAGCAGGCCTTGCCTGCATCTTTGCCAGCAAAAACGGATCTACCTTACGCTGCCATTCCGGCTCCGCCCCCGCCTGCTGCACCAGAAAAAGCAAAAACAATGTCACACCAACGGTCTTCAAAAACCGCGCGATCCAACCATTAACCATTAACAATAACAATTTACCATTAACCATTCATCACGTGCCCCAATCGCGCAAATACCTGAAGTCATGCGTGATGGAGCGGTCGCTAATTTTGGGTATGATGGGCATGGTGCGTTTGTATTGGGAGCGCTGCACCATTTTGAGGACCCGTTCGACAAACGGCCGTTCAAACCCCGCCGCCACCGCCTCGTCTTGCGAATACCGCTCGTCCAGCATCAGGTAAAGGAGTTGGTCCACCCGTTCGTAGGTAAAACCAAAATCGTCCTCGTCTGTCTGGCCGGGGATGAGGTCGGCTGAAGGTGCCTTGTCGACGATGATGTCCGGCACGCCCAGCGCGCGGGAGAGCTGCCGCACCTGCGTTTTGTACAGGTCGCCAATGGGGTTGATGGCCGAGGCCAGGTCGCCATAAATGGTGCCGTAGCCGAGCATCAGCTCCGTTTTGTTGCTGGTGCCGATGACCAGGGCGTTTTCCCGCAGGGAGCGGTCAAAAATGATGGTCATGCGGGCGCGGGCCATCACATTGCCTTTGCGATGGGCGTTCATGTCCGGCGAGGCTTCGGCCAGAGCCTCAACCATGCCGGTGATCTCCACCGTCTCGCTTCGGATGCCCAATGCCTCGATGACCAGATCGGCGTGAGCCAGGCTGTCGGCGGAAGAAACCTTGTGCGGCAGGCGCAGCGCCAGCACGTTTTCCGGCCCCAGCGCCTTGGTGACCAGGTAGCAGGACAAAGCTGAATCAATCCCGCCGGACAGCCCCAGCACGGCTTTGTGGAAGCCTGCTTTGGTTATCTTGTTTTGCAGAAATTTGGTCAGCACCAGTTCGGCAACTTTGGTGTCGATGTGGAGATTTTTACTGTGTTTGGGGGAAACGGCCGTTGTTGTCATAGTTTTTCCTTAAAAACAATCACGAATGCCACGAATGTACGAATATCACGAATTTTGGTTTAATATCACCCATTTGCCAATTCATGTTATTCGTGATGTGCTCTTTCTAATTTGTCATGGTTAAATTTTGATGAAATAGGGGGACAAATAGAGTGGCTTGTTGTTGAATGTCTCCAACCTTTCTGGTGCCAGCAAATTGGTTAGTGCCTTTGCCATTTCAAATGGTGGGGGTGTGACATAGCGCGTGGTTTTTGCGTGCAAGTTCACCACCGGAATATCATGCGTGGCGGGATCGGGTAGGTCCGCCAGTTCGGCTATTTTGTGTACGGCGTCGATGAAATCGCCGTGGCTGTCTACCAACTGGTGCTCCAGCGCCTGTTGCCCGGTCCAGACACGGCCGTTGCAAATCGGGTCCAGCTCGTCATACGGTAGCTCCCGTCCCTCAGCGACAACCTGTTTAAACTGCCGGTACGATTCGACAATAGAGGCGTGAAAAGCGGCTTCCTCTTCCGGCGACATTGGCGCCATCCCGCTGTACAGATTGGCCCGGCTGCCCCGATCCAGCCCCACGCGACGAACGCCGATCTTGTCGTAGAGCCCCTGCGTGTAAAAGCGCAGGGCAAACACGCCAATCGAGCCGGTAAGGGTCAGCGCCTGGCTCATGATGTGGCTGGCGTAGGCGCTGACGTAATACCCGCCGGAGGTAGCGGAGCTGCCCATGTAGGCCAGCACCGGCATTTTTTGCCGCAGCCGTTGGATTTCGCGGCCAATCAGGTCGGAGGCCAGGGCGGAACCACCGGGGGAATCCACATGGAAGATGAGGCCGGCCATGTCGTCTAGCTTTTCTGCCTGGCGCAGCAGATAAACCAGCGTTTGTTCGCCGGCCATGGCGCCGCCTACCAGGGGAACAGGCAAATCGACGGGTGGGCTTTGGCTGTTCCCCATAATGATTGTGCCTTCTAAACTCACAACGCCGATAAATTTGCGGCTTTGCTGCCGGGCCTTTTCTGTTAGCAGGCGGCTGGCTCTGGGCCAATCCATCAATGTTGCTTTGGGGGGTTCTTCATTTGCCGTATTTGCCTCATTGTTAGCGGCAGGTTCGGCTGCTTCTGCCGCGGTTTCATCTTTATCCGTTTCTTCACTTTTAGCTGCCTCCGCCTTATCTGAGCTGGTATCGGCCAGCAGAACGGCCAGCTCATCCTGGTAGGCAATGTCATCGATCAGCCCGGCCGCCAGAGCTTTTTCGGCGGAGAGGGGCACCTGGTTCATCAGCTCCTTGATCTGTGCCTGGGTCATTGAACGGCCGTGGGCGAATGCGGCCGTTACCTGATCATATAGGTCATCTAGCAGCCAGTCGAGCTGCTCTTGCTGCTCCGGAGTGATATCTGCTTTGGTAAAGGTGTTGGGGCTTGCTTTATACGGCGAGATCTGCACTGCCTCGACGCCAATGCCTACTTTTTCTAGGGCAGGTTTCAGAAAGGCAACCTCGGAATGAAGCCCAAACGCCTCAAACGTGGCTGACGGCGGCACGATAATCCGGTCGGCGGCAGTGGCCAGGTAGTAGTGGCGCAAATCGAGATACGGTGTGTAGACGACAACCGTTTTGCCGACTGCTTTTAAACGTGCCAGCGACCGCCGGACGTTTTGGATAGCAGCGGAGCCGCTGCTGACGCCATTGCAGATGAGCAGCAGGCCGCTCACGTTGTCGGCCTCGGCGATGCGGGCCATTCGGCGATTGAACTGTTCCAGGCTGAAGGCGGGGTCAGGCAGGGGGAGTTGTCGCTCGATGAAGCTGCGCGGCGGTTCAGCCCGTTCGGGCAGCGGGCCGCTAATCTCTATCACCACATAATCAAATTCTGCCTGTCGCAGGCGGCGAAGAGAGTTACGTAGGGAAACGGCCGTTTGCCGCCAGCCGTTCTTAAAATCTTGCCAAAGCTGCTTGAGCTCGCCGCCCAGAATTGTGAAAAAATCGTTGGAACTTTCCGTGTCGCTCATGAACTGCCTCATTTTTGTGAATGCTGGGCAAATAATAGCGGATATGCGAGTACGATACAATCTCATATGAAGTTGCCTGGAAATGGCCTCTCATTTTGACACACAAAAAACGGCGTGCTATACTTCGCGACCGGGTTGCAGAAACCCCCTCCACAGCCTGGAGGGATGGCAGAGTGGACGATTGCGACGGTCTTGAAAACCGTAGTAGGCAACAGCCTACCGAGGGTTCGAATCCCTCTCCCTCCGCCTATCTTTACCAACAGAGTGTAGGCATTTACCTGGCAGCGTTGGCTTTTAGGGGAGGTGCCAGAGTGGACGATTGGGGCCGCCTGCTAAGCGGTTAACGGTGTAAAAGCCGTTCAAGGGTTCGAATCCCTTCCTCCCCGCCTT